>NZ_KV814385.1:36903-211815 GCF_001813925.1 Corynebacterium sp. HMSC072D12 | reverse complement strand
CATGGCCCCGACCCAGGTTTTATAGGTGGCCCGGCGTGCTTTGGAGCGGGCTATGGCGTGTGGGTTATTCGGGTTGGTGGTGGAAAAGAAGAAGGTTGGCGGGCGTGTGACAGTGGTCATGGGTATCTCCCCCGAGATAAACCTGTATTAGAAGAAGTGTTCTAAACATAATCCTTGCGGCTACCACCACGCATGGCTATAGCTAGTGGTGAATTCCCGTCAAGTCGTTACTATAAACGGGGGTAGCCACCATGCGTTAGTCAGGACATTCGACGCCAACCAACGAAAAATCCCACCAACGTGGAATCTATTCGTAGCGCACGTCACCACGTGCAACGTCCTTGCGCCCATGAACAATGAAGTAGACCACAGAAGCAACCAGCATCAAAGCCGCCAGCATCCAGTACATGGCGGAGTATCCCGTCGCGGAGATAACCTGCCCCAGCAGAATCGGACCGAAGCCGATGCCTAGGTCCAGCAGCAAGAAGAAGGTCGAGATGCCCGCACCCATCTCGTGCATCGGCACCAGGCGCACAGCGATAGCCTGACCCGCCGGCAGGATCGAGCCATATCCGATACCCACCAAGACCCCCGCAGCAACAATCTGCCAATCAGCACCAGCCGAAGCCAGGACAGCCAAGCCGGCAATAAAGAAGACGAGTGAAGAGTAGATGATGATGTTGTCACCACGGCGGTCCTGCAGCCTACCCAACACAAAGCGCAGAACGAGGCTCACCACCGCATAAGCCAAGAAGAAGTAGCTAGCGCCCTTCTCCAGCCCCGCGTGGGAGGAATAGCCATTCAGGAAGGTGATAATGCCCGTATAAGCAACACCGACCAAAAGAATGAACACGCCAAAAGGTGCCACCGCTGGGTGCACAATATTCCCCAAGGAGAAGGAGACGCTTCGATGCTCCTGCGCCGGCGCCTTGACGACGAGCCCCAGCCCCAAGGCCACCACCGTCAGCGTCAACGCCACTAGAAACACGGAGTTATAGCCGGCGTTGTGGACAATCGCTAAACCTGCCGCCGGACCAAAAGCGGTGGCCAGCGTCGTCCCCAAGGCGAAGTATCCCGTTCCCTCTGCGCGACGATGGTCCGGGATAACCGATTGCGCCACAGCCATCACAGCCGTCGATGCCACCGCATAGCCGAAGCCGTGCACGATACGGACAGCAAACAATAGTGGCAGTGACTGAGCTGGGAAATACAGCGCCATCGCCACAGTGACCACGATGAGGGAGATGACCAGCGAGCGCTTCCGCCCAGCAGCATCCACAATGTAGCCCGAAAAGAGGCGAGCAATCGTCGCCCCCACCACGAAGGCGCTTGAGGCAAACCCGCCCGCTGTGTCCGAGGCCTGGAACTGCTCGACGGCATAGAGTGCCATGATGGTCACGAGTAGATAAAAGACCGTAAATTGGGCAAAATTTACCAACCACGCGAACACAAATGTCGGCGTGATAAGGGAACGGGATTCAGAGGACGTTTGAGACACCTTCTTCGACAGCGTATGGAATTAAGACTTCCACACGCTACCAAAGATCAGAGATACTTTCGAATCCCACTTTCGGAATGTGCAGCGCTTGACGACGCCCCTATCCGAACAGTTTCCGCAGGTAGGACGAACCGAATTTCCACTCCGGATCCATCTTTTCGCGCAGCTCGCAGAACTCATCAAATCTTGTATAAAGTTGAGCAAAGTCCTTCCGGGACAGGGAGTTCATCTTGCCCCAGTGCGGGCGCCCACCCGCTGCCCGAAGAATGGGCTCGAGCTTCGGCATATAATCCTGCGGGTTGAGCGCACGTGGAATGTGGAAGGCAATGTACATCGATTCGCGGCCCGATGCTGTCGACAGCGCAACGTCATCCGCGGCCGTCGTACGCAGCTCCATCGGAAAACCGATACGCCAGTCCTGTTCGTCGATGAAGCGGCGGATCTCGCGGACGGCGGCGGGGCCGTCGGCAAGCGGCACCGCATACTCCATTTCGTGGAAGCGAACCCGGCGCGGGCTGACGAACACGTCGTGAGCAGCTGAACGGTAGCGGTTATGAGAGATAACCGAGGTGGCGAACTTGTTGAGCGTCGGAATCGTCCCCGGAAGAAGACGCCCCAGAGCCAGGGCTGCGGCGAAGGCGCCGTTGCCGATGAGCTCATCGTCGATAAGCGCCTTAAGGCGTGAGCGGCGCTCCCCGTTCGGCTCTAAGCGCGTGTTGGCTTTGACCATCGCTCGGTCGGTGTGCGGGAACCAGTAGGACTCGAAGTGGTCGACGCCCCGAGAGAGCTCCTCCCAATTATCCATCAGCTCATCGAAGGCAATGCCAGATTCTTCCGCCAGCAGGTCGAAGGCGTCCACACACTGCATTTCAACTTCAACAACCACGCCGAGCGCGCCCACGCTGACGACCACGAGGCGAAGGAGTTCTGGGTCTTCGTCGATGGAATAGCTGCGGGTGTTGCCGTCGGCGTCGATAAGCGTCAGCCCAGTGACCGTCCCCGCAAAGCCCGTGTAATTGATGCCGGTGCCGTGGGTCGAGGTCGAAATCGCGCCCGCCAGCGATTGCGGGTCCACATCACCCTGGTTAGCCAGGGCAAGCCCGAAGGGGCGCAGGAGCTTGGGCACGTCCCGCAAGCGAGTGCCTGCCAGGAAACGGACGCGCTTGCGCTGCTTATCGACGCTCACCAGACCACTCACGTGATCGAGATTGAGCATCGTCTCCTCCCCCGCCGCAATGGGAGTGAAAGAGTGACCAGCGCCCACAGCACGCACGCTGCGGGAGCGGCTAATAATTCCAGGGATCTCGTCTATGCGGGAGGGCTGTACAAACTCCTGCGGTTTCGTGGTGACCGATCCTGCCCAATTGCTAAATGTGGTTGTCATCGGAGTGTCCATCCTTGTCCTCTATAGGTATCCCATACATCAACGCCGTCTTCTCCAACGGCCACTAGGCGGTCGACGTTTTCTGTCATTTCGCCGGCCTTGGCGTGACGGAACCACACCAAGTCCTCGACATTCATATCCATGCCTCGGAGAGGCGTCTGCACCTCACCGGCACCCTCCGTGCTGGAATAGCTCAGCCCTGCCGGCCACACCGGAACCGGAACGCGATCCTTCGCGGGTGGTCCGGAGGCAATCCAGCCTCCGGAGTTGACCGTGGCCCAGCCCGGCGCGGGAACGCGGGAGACCTGGCAAACGAAGAACGCTGCTGCCTTGTGGTTGATGCCGGTGAAGTCATCAAAAATCGCCGGCGTGTAGAAACCGGAGCCAGCGGCCAGCTCGGTCAAGGTTCCTTCGGCCGCGGATTCTTGGAGACTGCCCGTGCCGCCGCCGTTGACGAATTCGATGTCCGCTATCTCCCGCGCGACCTCCACGCAAGCACGGCGCCGCGGGGCCAGGTCCGCCATGGACTTGGTGCGCAGCCAGCGCTTGACTGCCCCCACCGGCCCCGGCAGGCCATCCGCGACGGATGCCACTTGACCCTCATAGGCCATGAGTCCGACAAGCCGGTGCCCGCGCCGAAGAATCTCGCGCGCCAATACTGAGACCTGTTCCGGCGTGCGCACAGGTGAGCGCCGCGGGCCGATGACCGCCCCCGGCACGTGGAGGGTGCAATCAATGTCGATGGCCACGCGCAGGGATCCCTCAAGCAGGTCTAAGAGCTCAGCACTATCCACCATGATGGTGATGGCCTCGCGCGCGGTGCCATCCGCTGCAAGCTCACGCAGGGCCTTGCGGTTGACGCTCGGATAAGCCACCACAATGTCGCGGAAGCCCTCTCCCACCAGATGCAGAGCCTCTGGAACGGAATAGGCGAGGATGCCACGGTAGCCCTCGTGCTCGAGGGCGCGACGAAGTGCTGCCACGCTGCGGATCGACTTCGAGGCCACGCGGATGGGTAGTCCTCCGGCGCGAGTCGGCATCTGTGCAGCGTTGTAGTCAAACGCGGCGAGGTCAATAACGCCTACGGGCGCTGGGTTTTCTCCAGATCTGACGAGCGGCTCAACGGCCGCGCGCACCTGGGCCTGTGGAGTAGTCGCGAGGATTGGCATAGCGTTATCCTAACCACGATTAATTTAGTTTGTGAGACAAATCTCGAAAAATCTATAGCGCCCTCGCATATTTTTGGGACAATAGACCGCATGAAGACCTTCACTCAGACCCGTCTGCCCCATCGAGTGCTCAATTTCTTAGACACGGACCCCGCCCGCGATGTTCGCGGCACGGGTGAGCAGCACCAGGCTCACGCGCCTTTTAGCGGTGAGGATCTCTTTAGCTTCCCTGTCGCCACTGCCGGGGACGTCGAGAAAGCCGTCAACTATGCGCGCGCCGGCGTTGGCCAAGGTGACCGCGCCGCCATCCTGCTGCGCCTGCACGACCTCGTTCAGGAGAACGAGGAGCTCATCCTCGACCTCATCCAGGCAGAAAACGGCAAGTCCCGCTCCCATGCCTATGACGAGCTGATGGATCTGTATAACTGCGCGCGCTTCTACGCGGTCAATATCCGCAAAGCTTTCGGCGCTGACCGCCACCCCGGCGCGCTTCCCGTGCTGACTAAGACCCGCACCCAGCATTACCCACTGGGCGTGGTGGGGCTAATCTCTCCGTGGAACTATCCCCTGTCCCTCGGTGTTGGCGATGTTCTGGCAGCCCTCTCGGCTGGTAATGCCGTGGTGCACAAGCCGGATTCTCAGACCACGCTAACGGCGATTCTGCTGAGGCGCCTAGCCATCGAGGCGGGCCTTCCGGAGGCTGCCTGGCAGCTGGTTCCCGGCCGCGGAGCGGAAGTGGGCGATGCCCTCGTTCCCCTGGTGGATGGCCTTTCCTTTACCGGTTCCACCAAGGCTGGCAAGTCCATCGCTACCCAGGCTGCGGGGCGCCTCATCCCCACCATGCTGGAGCTGGGTGGCAAGAACCCGATGCTGGTGCTTGACGACGCCCCCCTTAAGCCCACCGCCCAAGGCGCCGTGCGCACCGCATTCTCCTCCTCCGGGCAGCTGTGTATGTCCGCCGAGCGCGCCTATGTGCACGAGAGCGTCTTCGAGGAGTTCCTCTTCGAACTCAAGAACGCTCTGGACCAGCAGGTGCTTGGGGCGGCCTTCACCGATGCTGCCACCATCGGCTCGTTGTCCTCGCAGCGCCAGCTCGATGCAGTAGTTGCCCACGTCAAGGACGCCGTCTCCAAGGGCGCCACCGTGGTTTATGGCGGAAAGGCCCGGCCGGACCTTGGGCCCTACTTCTACGAGCCCACCGTGCTGACTGGTGTGACCCCAGAGATGGATCTCTATGCCACCGAAACCTTCGGTCCAGTGCTCGCGGTGTATACGGTAAGTTCCGACGCCGAAGCCATTCAGCTCGCCAACGACACGACCTACGGCCTATCCGCATCGGTGTGGTCCGGAAACTCCCGCCGCGCGTGGAAGGTGGCTTCCCAGCTGGAAGCCGGCATGGTCAACATCAATGAGGGCTTCGCAGCCGCCTATGGTTCCATCGCCGCACCCGGTGGCGGCGTCAAGGAGTCTGGCCTGAACCACCGCCACGGTATTACCGGCATGCGCCTGTGGGCCAATGAGCGCACCGTGGCCGAGCAACGCCTACACCCGCTTGCGCCCTCGGAGTACATCTCCCCGGAGCGCTTCCGTCAGCTGGTGTCCACCGGCATGCAGCTGATGAAGACCTTCCGGCTCTAGCCTAAACAGCCATGAAGGAACTTACCCGCGACGAGCTTCTCGCACGTCGGCTCATTGCTCAAGGCCTTGCACCATCGGCGGCGCGGCCCCTCACGTCGGCGCTAGAAGTGGCTGAACATCTCCTTGCTCTGCAGGGCCAGACCTACAATGCCGGCGTTCGTGCGCTCTCCTTGCGAGCTGAGTGTGACGAATACTTGCTGGGCTATGCCAACAAGGAATGGATTATCCCCGATGAGATCCGCAATGATGTCCTGACCAAGAACGGTCTCAGTTGGCCGTGGGTAATGGAAGGCGGACGCGGCGTGGCCAGCTTGCGTTAGCTGCAAGCGTTACGGCATTCGCAAAATGCGGCGATGAACCGTTCCAGCGGGCTCGACGTGGATAAAGACCTCAGCGCCGGGGAATAGCTCGTCGATGGCGTCCTCGATTCTGTCGGCAACAGTGTGCGAGTGCAGCACTGTCCACTGGCCGGGAACATCCATCGTGAGATACACCAAGCGGTTGCGGCCCGAAGCAACGGTACGACGCGACGTGATCTCCACGTCATGACGCTCCTCCAGTTCGTTAAGGAGGGCATCAAGCTGCGCATGCTCTTCCTTAGGCAGGGACTCCGACAACAGGGAGCTCAGTGATTCTTTGAGCAACTTGTAGCCAGTCCACAAAATATTGAGGCCCACGGCAAACGCGATGACTGGGTCGAGCCACAACCAATCCGTGAGGCTGACCGCGCCGATGCCGAGGAGGACGCCGACGGACGTCCAGACGTCGGTAAGCAGATGCTTTCCGTCCGCCTGCAAAGTGGCCGAACGATGCTGCCTGCCCGCGCGCACAAGCAGAAGGCCCACGCCCAGGTTAAGTAAGGAAGCCACGAGCGACAGCAGGAGGCCAAGCCCAGGTTGCTCCAGCGGCTGCGGATCCAGAAGTCGGCGAATGGCTGTGTAGATAATCATCGCTGCAGCGACGAAGATCATCACACCCTCGACCAGCGCGGACACATACTCGGCCTTGCCGTGACCGAACTGATGGTTCGCATCGGCCGGCTTTGCCGCAATTTTGATAGCCACAAACCCCACAACGGCGGCAACGAGGTTAACGCCGGATTCGAGGGCGTCGGAAAGAAAGCCCACAGATCCCGTCACCGCGGCAGCGATGACCTTGAGCGCAATCGTGGCCACTGCGGTGGTGATAGAGAGCTTCATAAAGCGCTCGAGCAGTAGTTGCTCTGAGCTAAGAGAAGACAACTAAAAACTCCTTCGGTTCGGGTGCGGACCGAAGGTCTCGTTCACGCCGCAGGCAATGCAAACGCTGGCTGGCCGGGCGGAAAAGCCAGTATGTCGACCAGGCATCTCGGAAAGTATCCGAGGGAACTACTCCCCTTCAGGAATATCTAACAATATAGAGGCCTTACGGCGGAAGCAAGACGCAAAAAGCCGCAGGTTGCGCGCCCGCGGCTTTACTAAACATAAGGTTTAGTGCTGGCTCTCTGCGAATTCCTCAACCAACTTAGCGTTGAAGGCTGGGAGATCGTCCGGGGTACGGGAGGAAACCAGACCCTGGTCGCAGTGAACCTCTTCGTCTACCCAGGTAGCGCCGGCGTTACGCAGGTCGGTCCGCAAGCTGGGGAAAGAAGTAAGGGTACGGCCCTTGAGCACATCGGCATCGGTCAGGATCCAAGCACCGTGGCAAATAACGCCCAGCGGGAGATCCTGGGTGACGTGATTGCGCACAATTTCTACAGCGGACTTGTCCAGACGGAGCATATCCGCATTACCGGTACCACCTGGCAAAATGATGCCGTCGAATGGAGAAGCCAGCCTAACGCGATGTTGACGAGTTCGCTACCCCCGGAGAGAACTCGCCTACCACGTCGCTACACTCGATCGCTTTCGCGTTGGGTGCGCGAGTAGCATGTCGACCGCCCCATCATCACCAAGCAGTTCCTAGCTACTCCTTAGGGACATCCTTACGCTGATTCCCCAGATAGGCGTAAGCAGCGGCTATCAGAGCCTGCGTCGCCGTGGTGAGCGTCGGCTGCAGCTCCGGCGCAAAGCGCGGATTGTGGTTAGGAATTGATGCGCCATCGGTACGCCCGCCAAAGCCCCAGAAACAATAGGGAGCGCCGAAGGCATCGGGGATGCGAGAGAAATCCTCCGAGGCGGTCCACGGCTCCATGTCGAGGACGTTGTCGCTACCCAGAACTTCGATAAGCTGCGCGCGCACCTTTTTGGTCACGTCTTCATCGTTGACGGTAAGGGGGTAATTATCACTCTGCACAAACTCTGGCTCGCGCGGGGACATCGCTGCCCGGCACTCCGCCTTAACAATGCGGTGAATTGCCTCTACGATTTGAGCCCGGACGTCTTCGTCATAGGCACGGATGTTGATGCGCAGGGTGGCCGCATCCGGAATGATATTGGCTTTCGAGCCCGCCTGCAGGGCGCCAACAGTCAACACGGCGAAGTGGTGGGGGTCGACCTCACGGGAGACAATTGTCTGCAGCCGCAGAACGATGGAGCTGGCCAGCACCACCGGATCGACGCTGAGGTGCGGCATCGAGCCGTGAGAACCGTGGCCATAGACCGTGACGGTGAGTGAGGTCGCTGTAGACAAGACCGGGCCGGGCGCAATCAGCACGCTACCGGCGGGAGCATTCTTATCGATGAAGATGTGCTGACCAAAGGCCACATCGGAGGTGGGGACTCTATCGGTGAGGCCCGCATCCACCATGGACTGCGCGCCCTCAGCGGTCTCCTCGCCCGGCTGGAATAGAGCGACGAATGTACCGGACCACGCATCGGTTGCTTTCGCCAGCGCTTCCGTGGCACCCAACAAGGCGCTCACGTGGGCATCGTGGCCACAAGCATGCATTGCCTCGCCCGAAGCGGAGTAGTCCAGGCCGGTGTCCTCTGTGATGGGCAAGCCGTCGAAATCGGCACGCTCTAGGACAGTCGAACCTACGCCGTTGCGGAGGATGCCGACGACTCCCCCGCCGAATTCCAGCACCTCGACTCCTGGAAATTCCCGGAGCTTATCCGCGATAACACCGCGGGTGCGCTCCTCCTCCATGCTGAGCTCAGGATGCTGGTGCAGATCCTTGTACAGGGCCTCTTGCCACTGCGTGGCCTCTGCTGCGCGGTCTAGGATGTGGGCGATACTCATGCCCACAGCCTACGCGGAGTGGTGGCTAACTAGCCGCCGATCTTGAAATCGCAGACGTCGCCGTCCTGCATGATGTATTCCTTGCCTTCTTGGCGCACCTTGCCGGCGTTGCGGGCCTCTGCCATGGAGCCAGCGGCGTCTAGGTCATCGAAGGAGACGATTTCGGCCTTGATGAACTTCTTCTCAAAGTCGGTGTGGATAACACCCGCAGCCTGCGGAGCCGCGGAACCTTGCTTGATGGTCCACGCGCGGGCTTCCTTCGGGCCTGCGGTCAGGTAGGTCTGCAGGCCGAGGGTGGCGAAGCCGGCCTTGGCCAACGTCGCCAAGCCAGGCTCTTCCTGGCCCACCGACTCGAGCAGTTCCAGTGCCTCCGCCTCATCGAGCTCAAGGAGGTCGGTTTCGGTCTGGGCATCGAGGAAGACGCATTCCGCAGGGGCGACGAGCTGGCGCAGCTCCTCCTTCTTGGCGTCATCGGTAAGCACGGCCTCATCCGAGTTGAAGACATAAAGGAAGGGCTTCGCGGTCATGAGGTGCAGCTCGCACAGGAGGGATAGGTCGATCTCGTCGCTCTTGGAAGCAGCGAAGAGGGTGCGGTCATCTTCCAAGATGGCCTGGGCCTTCTTGGTCTCTTCCACGGTCTCGGCCAAATCCTTGTTCTTGCGGGCTTCCTTTTCCAAGCGCGGCAAGGCCTTCTCGATGGTCTGCAGGTCCGCGAGGATGAGCTCCGTATTGATGACAGAAATGTCGTGTGCCGGGTTGACTTCACCGTCGACGTGGATGACGTTTTCATCAGCAAAGGCACGCACCACCTGGCAGATGGCATCAGCCTCACGAATGTTGGCAAGGAAGGCGTTACCCATACCTTCACCCTTGGAAGCGCCTTCCACAATGCCGGCGATATCCACGAAGGACACGGTGGCCGGGAGGATGCGCTCGGAGCTGAAGATTTCCGCAAGGCGGTTAAGGCGGGAATCGGGAAGCTCAACGAGGCCGACATTGGGCTCAATCGTGGCGAACGGGTAGTTCGCCGCCAAGATGTCAGAACGGGTCAGGGCATTAAACAAAGTGGACTTGCCCACGTTGGGCAGGCCGACGATTCCAAGTGTAAGACTCACGGGGCCAATCCTAACGCACCCCGGATCTTTTGAGGCAAGATGGTGGGGTGAGTTCTGATCAGCCATCCCCCAACGCCTCTTCCTCTGAGTTCGCCGCCGCGGAGGCAGCGCTCGGCGGGCGTTTCGATGACTCCGTCGATGCTGCTTCGCTGAAGGCTGTCTCTCCGCACCCTCCCGGCAACCAGGTGGATCGTTCTGTGGTGGTCGGCGAGGTCATCAAGTCCACATCGCTGTGGGCACTGCGCCTGACCATCATTGGGATATTCCTTTATGCCTCCTTCCGCATGCTGGGCAACTTCTGGCGCGGCATCCTGCCCGTTCTCATTGCGCTGATTATTTGCACTGTGCTTGCTCCCATTGCCGGTGCCATGCGGCGCAAGGGACTACCCTCAGCCCTCGCTGCGGCAGTGACCATTCTGGTGTCTTTTACTGCGGTGGGCACTCTCTTTATGTTCATCGCACCGGACTTCGCGCGGCAGTCCCAGACGCTATATCTGCAGACTGTCGAAGGTATTCAGCGTTTGCAGCTATGGGCACAGGGCCCTCCGCTCAACCTCGACGCGGATGAGATCGGCGGCTATATCGATGAAATCGCCCTGTGGCTACAGCGCCAAGCAGGGTCCATCGCGGGCTCGGTATTCACGGGCATTGGCACGGCGACCTCCATCGTGGTCACGCTCTTCATCATCGTGGTGCTGACGTTCTTCTTCCTTAAGGACGGCCACAACTTCCTGCCCTGGCTGCGCCAGGCCACGGGACGCCGGACCGGCTGGCACCTCACTGAGCTGCTGACCCGCGTGTGGTCCACGTTGGGCGGTTTCGTACGGGCACAAGCAGTGGTCTCCGCCGTTGATGCTGTCTTTATCGGCCTCGGCCTGGCACTCATCGGTGTACCTTTGGCGATGGCGCTTGCCATCATCACGTTCATCGCCGGATTCATCCCCTTTGTCGGCGCGATCGTGGCCGGCGCACTATCCGTGACCATCGCGCTGGTGTCTTTGGGGTTCACCAAGGCGCTGCTCGTGCTGGGCCTAGTACTGCTGGTCCAACAGCTCGAGGGCAACGTGCTGTCCCCGTGGCTGCAGTCGAAGGCCATGAACCTGCACCCGGTTATCGTGTTGATTTCCGTGACCGTGGGTTCCGCGCTCTTCGGCCTCATCGGTGGTTTCCTCGCCGTCCCGGCCGCAGCGACCATCGCGGTGGTCTACCGCTATTTCCAGGACATGATGATGCTCCAATCGGGCGAAAGAACTGCCGAGGACTTGGAGTTTTCGACCGTCGCTGGTTTCCTCATCGGGCGCTACACGCAGCAACAGGGTGATCACAAGCGCGAGCAGTGGCTGTCCATCCCCGACCACGCCGCACCCGAAGGCGCAGCCGAAGACGTCACCCACAACGGCACGAGCCCTCTGGACCAAAAGATCGACGCGAATGTCGACGTTGATGCGGATTTCAGTGAACGCGATGGAGGAGCACGAGCGGGAATCAAGCGCGCAATTAGCGCTCTCGAACAGATGTTGCAATCAAAGGATAAAGACTAATTCTTCATGTCCGGGACGCATGCCATGATGGCAGGCATGACGTCTTCCCTACCCATAGTGCTCCTATTCCTCGGCCTCATCATTGGAGCCGCATTGGGCTGGCTAGCCCGCGCTTATTCAGCGCAGTCCGCCCAGCCCTCAGAGGAGCACCGCGCCCTGCAAGAGTCCCAGCGCCGCCAAGCAGAGCTCGCCCCGCTGGAGAAAGCCATGGACCGTCTAGGACTACAGCTCCAGGAAATAGAGGAAGATCGAGCGACCTCACTCGCAGCACTCAGCAGCCAGGTCCAGGCGGTAACTCGGACCTCAACACGCCTGTCTGATCGCACGGACAAGCTGGTCGGCGCGCTGCGCTCCCCCAATGTCCGCGGGCGGTGGGGCGAGGTACAACTAGAGCGCGTCGTTGAGCTCGGTGGCATGCGCAAACACGTGGACTTTGATTCCCAAGTCAGTGCCCGCATCAACGGATCGCTGGTACGCCCTGATCTGGTCATTCATTTGGCAGGAGGGCGCAGCATAGTCGTGGATGCAAAGGTGCCCCTCAGTGCCTACCTCGACGCAATGGAGACCGAGGACCCGGAGGAGCGGGCAGGCTATCTTCGCCGCCACGCGCACCTCATGCGTTCCCACGTGCAGGCACTGGCGTCGAAGGACTATATCGAGGCCTTCTCCCCCACGCCACAGTTTGTGATCCTCTTCGTCCCCGCCGATACTTTCGTCGACGCTGCCCTGTCTATCGACGCCGAATTGCTGGAATTCGCCTTCGAGCGCAACGTCGTCATCGCCACCCCAAGCACCCTCTTTGCTCTCTTGCGCACCGTCGCGGTGAGCTGGCAGCACGAGGAGATCTCCGACAAGGCCCGCGAAGTCCAGCGTTTGGGTCGCGAGCTTTATACGCGCTTGAACACTCTTAACGAGCACTACGACAAGGTAGGCCGCGGACTCGAGCGCGCGGTGGAAGCCTATAACGCAAGCTTGGCCAGTTTGGATTCTCGCGTCGGGGTTACGGCGCGGCGGCTCAAGGAGCTGGATGTTCCAGCCCGCGTTGACCGCCTGCCGGTGGAGCCGCGCAGCGTCGGTTCTTGGCCGCGGCGCGCCCAGAATGAATAACGTTTTGGTCACCAACCCCGGTAAGCTTTCTGGGCGTGTCTGTAGCCAAAAATCGTCGCCGCCCTCGCCGCCGCGGGATGCCGCTTAGCCGAGCACTCCTCGTCGCGCTCGTCGTTACGCTTGTGGCCTTGGCGGTCTCCGGCGCTCTGGGCAGCGTGGGGCTGCCCTTCGCCCTGATTTTTGGACTCGGTTCGCTGGCTGTCACCTGGTTGGTGGAAACTCGCGGCCTCTACATGACGGTGATTTCCCTTCCGCTGCTGTACGCATTAGGAACCGTGGGCGGCGGGTTCATCAATTCCACCGCTGGATTGCCGGAAGGTGCCTCGCCCTTTTCCAAAACCGCGATTCTCACCACGGCTTTCCCACTACTGCAGCATTTCCCGGTGCTCATCGTTACGGTTGTGGCCTGCGCGCTGCTCGCGGTTCTGCGCCTGTGGCGCAGCGATAGCCACGCGAAGAACCTTGAGGCTGAAGCTCAAGAAAAGCGCCGCGCCGAAGCTGCCTCCGATCGCCGGAGCCGCTCCGAGCGCCTGTCCGTAGCAGAACTGCTTGCCCGTGAAGCTACGAGCTCGGGCCGAGTCCGTGAGCGCGACCGCGAAGAACGCCGGCGGCTTCAAGCCGAAGAACGCGCGAAGCGCCGACAGGCTTCCCCCAAGGCGGATGAGCGAGAGGACTTCCGTCGCGCCGCCGCTGAGTCAGCAGAGAAGGCGCGGCGTGCACGGGAGCGCTCCCAGCGGTCCTCCCAGCCGCTGGAAGAAAATCTCTACGACGAGGATTAACGCGCAGTACGTGCCGGACGCAGTTCGCGTGGCAGGGAGAAAGTGATGGTCTCCGTGGACGTCGTCACCTGTTCAACATCGTTGTAGCCGCGCTCATCTAGAAACTCCAGCACTTCACGGACCAGCAGCTCAGGCACGGACGCACCACAGGTCACGCCTACAGTGTTCACGCCTTCCAGCCAGGCCTCGTCGATCTCCGAGGCAAAGTCCACCAGGTGTGAAGTCTTAGAGCCCGCCTCCAAAGCAACCTCGACGAGGCGCTTGGAGTTCGAGGAGTTCTCGGAGCCCACAACAATCATGAGATCGCATTTCGGAGCAATGGCCTTGACCGACTCCTGGCGATTCTGCGTGGCATAACAAATGTCATCTGATGGCGGGTTCTCCAAGTGCGGGAAGCGCTCGCGCAGCTTGTTGACGATCTGGATGGTTTCATCCACCGACAAGGTGGTCTGGGACAGCCAGATAAGCTTTTCCTCATGCAGGAAATCGGGCAGCTTGTCGACGCCCTCCAAGCCATCCACCAAGTGGGTAACGTCCGGGGCCTCACCGGCGGTGCCTTCGACCTCTTCGTGCCCCTCGTGGCCGACAAGGAGGATCTGGTAGCCATCGCGCTCAAAGCGCTGGGCCTCCTTGTGAACCTTGGTCACCAGCGGGCAGGTGGCGTCGAGTGTGAGCTGCTTGCGCTCTTGTGCCTCCTTGCGCACGCTCGGCGCGATGCCGTGTGCAGAGAACACGAGATGAGCGCCTTCGGGGGCTTCGGAAGCCTCCTCCACAAAGATGACACCACGCTTAGCCAGGGATTCAACAACGAACCGGTTGTGCACAATCTGCTTGCGCACGTAGATCGGGGCGCCGTACTTCTCCAACGCCTTTTCCACTGTCTCAACAGCACGGTCCACGCCGGCACAGTAGCCGCGGGGAGCCGCCAGGAGCACCTTCTTTGCAGTTTCAGTCATGGCACCCACAGTATCGAAAGTCACGCACATACTGTAGTTCCCGCCCAACCAGCTTGGCCGGTGACACCGGATGTCCGGCGCGCCTCCTAGACTGAGCCATACACTGTTCGGAACAGACCCCAACGAGAAGACCGCTCAAGAGAAAGGACTGCGCGTGAACCAACCGGCCAATTCCGCGGAGACACCGTGGCCCGTCGGCAAGGTCAATGACCAAGTCAAAGGCTGGATCGAGCGTCTCGGCTTCCTCTGGGTGGAGGGGCAAATTACCCAGTTGAACATGAAGCCGACGTGGAAGCTCTCCTATATCACGTTGCGTGATGTCGAGCAGGAAAAGTCTGTTCAGTTGACATGCAACACCTCGCTCATCCGCAATGCTCCCTCACCGCTCAAAGATGGCGACCGCGTCGTGGTGTACGGCAAGCCTGCCTTCTACGCTGGGCGCGGAAGCTTTTCCCTGTGGGTGACCGAAATCCGCCACGTCGGCATCGGAGATCTCCTCGCTCGGGTGGAAATGTTGCGGCAGAAGCTGCGCCAGGAAGGCCTGTGTGATCCCTCGCGCAAGTTGCCGCTTCCCTACCTGCCCAAGAAAATCGGCCTCATCACCGGCCGCGGCTCCCACGCCGAGCGCGATGTCCTGTCTGTAGCACAGGACCGCTGGCCGGCGGTCCAGTTCAACGTCATCAATACTGCAGTACAGGGAGCCACGGCTGTTACCCAGGTGATTGACGCTCTACGGACCCTCGACGCGGACCCAGACGTAGATGTCATCATCATTGCACGCGGCGGCGGTTCAGTGGAGGACCTCCTCCCCTTCTCCGAGGAGGCACTGCAACGCGCCGTGGCGGAGGCCCGCACCCCTGTCGTTTCCGCCATCGGCCACGAGCCGGATCACCCGGTGCTTGATGATGTCGCCGATCTCCGCGCCGCTACCCCCACCGATGCGGCCAAGCGTGTCGTACCCTCCGCCGCCGAGGAATACGCGCTGATCTCCGAAGCACGCTCGCGCATGGCGGCAGCGCTGCGCGGCTGGGTGGACCGAGAGCGCCGCGGACTCGAAAACATCCGCTCCCGCCCGGTTCTTGCAGATCCGATGGTGCCTATCAACGCACGCCGCGAGGAGCTGGAGCGAAATCTCGCGCTGATCCGCCGGGTGATGAGCCATCATCTGGACCGCGAAACCAACCAGGTAGCCTCATTGCGTGCTCGGGTCTCCGCCTTAGGCCCCTCGGCCACCCTCGAACGCGGCTATGCCATCGTGCAAGTCCTTCCGCGCGATGGCAGCGGTCCGGAGGTCGTCACGAGCTACACGCAATCACCACCGGGTTCGCAGCTGCGTATACGTGTGGGCGATGGCTCGATCACCGCTGCTGCAATGGCTTCTCAGGCCGCAGATTAAACAGAACAGTTAATAGTTAAGACGGAACATACAAGAGAAAGAAGATACTTCACCTCATGACTGACACGATTGGCGCCGGCCAGCCCGGCCAGGACGCGTTCCCGCCGGTGGAAGAGCTGAGCTATGAGCAGGCTCGTGATGAGCTCATTGAAACAGTGAAGATCCTCGAGCTAGGACAGATGGGATTGGATGAATCCCTCAAGTACTGGGAGCGCGGCGAGGCCCTAGCTAAGGCCTGCGAGGCGCACCTCGACGGTGCCTCGAAGCGCGTAGAGGAGGCCCTCCGAAAGAACGCAGAGGGCACCGATAGTGCAGCTCACAACGAAGAAGCAGGAGAAGACTAAATGAAGATTTACGGCTACCCGGGAGATCGCGTGGACTTCGTCTCCAAGTCAGGCGGAGCAGGGTCCATGGTCTTCGGTGATTCGCGCCAGCTCGCTGAAGAGTTCTTCGGCCCCCCGCACACCGCGAATGGCGAAGAGATCGGCTACTTCTCCGGCTCCATTGTTCTGCGCTTTAGTGAGAATAAGCTCAGCGAGATTGCCCTCTTCCCCGGCAAGTCCCTCCATGAGAAGGTAGATGTATACCTCGGCAAGACGCGTTTGAGCGGCCTCGATCCAGAGTCCCTCACCAGCGCCGCTGGAGATTCGGTCGAGGTGGAATGGGACGGAACCACACTGCAGAGCGTAACCTTCCGTTAATCAGCGGAACCTAGTCGCTGATGACGCTTCCATCCTCAGCGATCTGGAGTGGCTCGGCCTCAGTAAATGCGGTCAGGGCCGCTTCATAGTCGGCATCGGAGGCAGAGCCGGTGAGGACGAGGCGGGCATCCCCCAAGTCGGTAATCCACAGCGGGCGCACGTCTTTGTCATCGCTACTGAGAATTTCCACGTCCTGGCCCGCTACCTCGCGCCGCTCGGAGTTGGCACGATAATTGGAGTCATAAGCCCCGGGGACATCGCCAAGCGCCAGCTGCGTCTGCACTGACTCAACATAGCCATCGTTAGTGGTCAGCCAGCTCACCACAGCACCAGATTCGCCACCCATCTGCTTGCGCCGCGCGGCTGTGGGCTGCCAGCCCTCCGGCATATCCGGCTCCCTAATGACAGCCCCGCTGCCGCGCGCTTCCATCTCCAAGAAGGTAGCGGCATCCACGTTCTGCACGGGCCCCGACTTTTCGGGGTTGATTGAGCACAGTCCCGTTGCCCCAACCGCGAGGAACATCATGATGAGGATGACGCCCACCGTCAGGGTGATATCGCGCGCGTCCTCAAAAATCTTTGGTTTATCTTCAGATGCCACTCGCCTAGTATGTCACGCCTGCTCCACCACATGCGACAGCGGCCTCCTACCTGCCCTTTTTGGCAGCAATCACCCCCTCATCCCACTTCTGGGGGAGGCATTCGGGCTTGAAACCGGAAGAAAAGTGGAAGAATGGAATATGTATTCCGGGTTGTCCCCCACCCCGGGCCGAGCCACCTGAAAAGAAAGGGACTAATCAAACATGTCTGACAACACGTCTTATATCCCCGACCGCAACCTAGCCATGGAGCTGGTGCGTGTCACCGAGGCGGCAGCACTCGCCTCGGGTCGCTGGGTTGGCCGTGGACAGAAGAATGAAGGTGACGGCGCCGCGGTGGATGCTATGCGCAAGCTCATCAACTCCGTCGAGATGAACGGTGTCGTCGTCATTGGCGAAGGCGAGAAGGATGAAGCCCCGATGCTGTTTAACGGCGAGAAGGTCGGCACCGGCCAGGGCGCCGAGATGGACATCGCCGTCGACCCAGTTGACGGCACCCGCCTGATGGCTGAAGGCCGCCCGAACGCTATTTCTGTCATCGCCGCTGCCGAGCGCGGCACGATGTACGACCCGTCCGCGGTCTTCTACATGAAGAAGATCGCTGTCGGCCCCGAGGCAGTCGGCGCCATCGACCTCAATGAGTCGGTGGAGTGGAACGTGAAATCCGTGGCCAAGGCCAAGGGCATCAAGCCAGCTGACCTGACCGTCGTCGTTCTCGACCGCCCGCGCCACGATGACCTTATCCGGGAGATCCGTGAAGCCGGTGCCAAGGTTCGCCTCATCATGGACGGTGACGTCGCCGGCGCCATCGCCACCTGCCAGGACAGCAACTCCATCGACCTCATGATGGGCATTGGCGGCACCCCGGAGGGCATCATCACCGCCTGCGCTATGAAGTGCATGGGCGGAGAAATTCAGGGCAAGCTATGGCCCAAGGATGAGGAGGAAGCCGAGAAGGCTCGCAAGGCTGGCCACGACCTCGACCGCGTCCTCACCACCAACGACTTGGTGTCCTCTGAGAACTGCTACTTCGCCGCTACCGGTGTGACCAATGGCGATATGCTCCGCGGTGTCTCTTACCGCCCGAACGGTGCCACCACCCGCTCTCTGGTTATGCGCTCCAAGTCCGGCACCATCCGCTACGTCGACTCCATCCATAAGCTGGCTAAGCTGCAGGAATACTCCGTGGTCGACTACACCAACCCCCACGATAAGGAAAGCTAGTTCACTTTCCTAGGAAGAGTGCTACGGTGGCCATGAATGCCGTGCCACGGCACACATAATGAACCCAATAAAACTCATTTCACAGAAAAGGTGAATCCATGACTGAATACCGCATTGAACACGACACCATGGGCGAGGTAAAGGTTCCGGCAAACGCCCTGTGGCGTGCCCAGACCCAGCGCGCCGTGGAGAACTTCCCAATCTCCGGCCGTGGTCTCGAAGATGCGCAGATTCGCGCTCTCGGCCTCCTGAAGGCTGCCTGTGCTCAGGTGAACAAGGACTCCGGCAAGCTGGACGCGGAGAAGGCTGACGCCATCATCGCCGCCGCCACCGAGATTGCAGAGGGCAAGCACAACGATGCTTTCCCGATTGACGTCTTCCAGACCGGCTCCGGCACCTCCTCCAACATGAACACCAACGAGGTCATCGCCTCCATCGCCCACAAGAACGGCGTGGAGATTCACCCGAATGACCACGTGAACATGGGTCAGTCCTCCAACGACACCTTCCCCACTGCAACCCACGTTGCGGCAACGGAGGCTGCAGTAAATGACCTCATCCCGGGCCTCAAGGTCCTGCACAATTCCCTGCTGGCCAAGGCCAAGGAATTCGCTGATGTAGTTAAGTCCGGCCGTACCCACCTAATGGACGCCACCCCGATCACCCTGGGCCAGGAATTCGGCGGCTACGCTCGCCAGATCGAGCTCGGCATCGAGCGCGTTGAGGCCACCCTGCCGCGCTTGGGTGAGCTGGCTATCGGCGGCACCGCTACCGGTACCGGCCTGAACACCGACGCTGAGTTTGGCGGCAAGGTCACCGAGGAGCTCAAGAAGCTCACCGACATTGACCAGCTCTCCGAGGCCAAGAACCACTTCGAGGCCCAGGCTGCCCGCGACGCCCTCGTCGAGTTCTCCGGCGCCATGCGCACCGTTGCTATCTCCCTCAACAAGATTGCCAACGACATTCGTATGATGGGCTCCGGCCCACTCACCGGCCTTGCGGAGATCCATCTCCCGGATCTGCAGCCGGGCTCCTCCATCATGCCGGGTAAGGTCAACCCGGTTCTGAGCGAGGCCGCCACCATGGTGGTCAGCCAGGTCATCGGCAACGACGCCGCTGTTGCTTTCGGCGGCTCCAACGGCCACTTCGAGCTCAACGTCTACATCCCGATGATGGCCCGCAACGTTCTCGAGTCCTCCCGCCTGCTGGCTAATGTTTCCCGCGTCTTCGCTGAGAAGTGCGTTGACGGCATCGAGGCCAACGAGGAGCGCATGAAGAAGTTTGCGGAGTCCTCCACCTCCATCGTCACCCCGCTGAACTCCAAGATCGGCTACGAGAACGCCGCCAAGGCAGCTAAGCACGCATTGAACGAGAAGATCACCGTCCGCGAAGCCGTCATCGACCTCGGCTTCGTCGACGGCGAGAACCTCACCGAAGAGGAACTCGATGAGCGCCTCAACGTTCTCACCATGACCAACCGCGACCGCGATAACTTCTAAATTCGCTTTCGCCCACGCCGCCGCCCTTCGCACCACCTCCTTGAGGTGGCACGCAGGGCGGTTTCGCTGTTTTCTCATCCGCCCTGCGGGGCCAACAACAAGGTCGGGGCAGCAACTGCCCGATCTGCCAAAACCACCGCTCATGACTCAAGATCTGGCAATAACTTCGTCAACTAGGGCAGTTTTGGGCTTGAGAGTTCCTTTCCAAGCCATCACTTCGCGCCCTTCGCGCTCACGGCGAGCCTTAATCAGCCACAGCGCATGCTGCTGGTGAGCGCGAAGGGTAGGGTTGCTACCATCTGCTCCCCCCTTCCTGTGCGCTACGCCATAAAGAGCTCCCCGCCCTCACGAGAATCACCATCATTGCACTTGGTGCAAACTTGCACCGGGTGTAGGATTGCACTCCGTGCAAGAAGAACTGTCATTACGCGAGCAAAAACGCCTGAAAACTCGCCTGCGCATAGAGGATGCTGCCACCCTCTTGGTAGACGAGCATGGCTTTGCCTCCGTCACGGTGGAGGAGATTTGTGAGAAGGCCGGAATTTCCCGGCGCACCTTCTTTAACTATTTCGATTCCAAGGACTCAGCCGTCTTGGGCAACCCCAGCCAAGAGTTCTCCCAGGAGCAAAAGAGCTATCTGCTCGATACTCCTACGGAGAACCTCTTTAAGCTGGCCGTAGGTCTCATCAAGGAACACCTCAATGGGCAGCACGCCAATAAGGAAATTGCTGAACGACGCCGCCGTATCTCCCGCGATGCGGACGCAGCGGCGGCGTCCTTAAGCAGAAAGCGTGCCAAGTCTAACGAAGTACTTGAGCTTCTCACCCAGCGGCTAGAGAAGGAGCCAGCGTTAAAGACCATGCCGGATGTCTCCCCGCACACGGAGGCACTACTCATTGCTGTCACCATCCGTGAGGCTTTTTGGTTGGCCACCACCTCGCCAGACTTCAGCTGTGATATCCCCTTTGAGCAGCGCTTTAACTCCGCACTCGCACTCATCAACAACTATTCGAAAGGACTGTCATGGTAGCTACCGCGAAACCGCCAGTGGCCAACACTGACAATGGCAAGCCGGAAAACAACCTTGCCCTCGTCTTCTCTGCCCTCGTGCTCACCATGTTGATGAGCTCCCTGGGGCAGATGATCTTCGCGTCCGCTCTTCCCACCATCGTCGGCGAGCTCGGCGGTGTCGACCACATGAGCTGGGTTATTTCCGCCTTCCTGGTCACCATGACCATTGCTATGCCTATCTCCGGCAAGCTCGGTGACATGATGGGCCGCAAGTGGCTCTACATCGGCGGTATTGCCACCTTCGTCATCGGGTCCGCCGTGGGCGGCTTCGCCAATTCGATGAATCTGCTCATTATTGGCCGTGCCATTCAGGGCTTCGGCGCTGGTTTCATGATGATCTCCTCCCAGTCCATCATCGCGGAGGTCACCACGGCACGTGAGCGCGGTAAGTTCATGGGCATCATGGGCGGCGTTTTCGGCCTGTCCTCCGTCCTCGGCCCAGTCCTTGGCGGCTGGTTCACTGATGGACCTGGCTGGCGCTGGGGTCTGTGGATGAATATTCCCCTTGGTCTGCTCGCCATGACCGTGTGCGTGCTCGTTCTGCACCTGCGCGTCGGCGATACTGATCTGCGTAAGTTTGATGCCTTGGGAGCCACCTTCATCGCTATCACTACCGCCTCGCTCATCCTCATGACCACCTGGGGCGGCACTCAGTATGAGTGGTCGGATCCCGTCATTCTTACCTTGGCCGTCATCGTTGTGATTGGTGCTGTTATCACGGTCTTCGTCGAGAAGCGGGCCGAGGAGCCCCTGATCCCAGTTCTGCTGTTTAAGAACCGCAACATGGTGCTCACGACGGCCGCCGGCATGGTGCTGGGCTTGGCTATGTTCGGAGTGCTGGGCTACATGCCGACCTACCTGCAGATGGTGCACACCCTCACACCTACCAAGGCGGGTCTCATGATGATCCCGATGATGCTCGGCATGATCGGTACTTCCACCACCATTGGGTTCGTCATCGCGCGCACGGGCCACTACAAGCGCTACCCCATCATTGGCCTCGCCATTACGGCTGGCGCGTTGTTCTGGATGTCGAAGCTGACTGTGGAGACCTCCCTGACTCAGCTTGGCGCGGAGTTCCTCGTCTTCGGCATCGGCCTTGGCTTTGTTATGCAAGTGCTCGTTCTCATCGTTCAGAACTCCTTCCCCGTGGCGCTGGTGGGCACCGCTACTGCGGCTAACAACTTCTTCCGCCAAATCGGCTCCGCCATGGGCGCTTCCCTCGTGGGCTCGCTGTTCATCCACAACATGAAGGACGAGTTAGCTGCCAATATGCCTGCTGCCATTGCTTCCATGGGCAAGGCCGGTGCACCGTTTGCGGAAAAGTTCAACGCCGAGGGCGGTGGTTCCTCCAACCTGACCCCATCGATGGTTGCACAGCTACCGGAGCCGATCCGCGATGTCGTCCTCAACGCTTATAACGATGGTCTAACCCCAGTCATCCTGCTCATGGTTCCGATGGCCATCATCGCTCTCCTGCTTATCCTGCCCGTGCGGGAGGAGCACCTCAAGGAGACCATCGATTAGAGCACTCCCCTAAGGACGCAACAACAAGAAATCCTCGCTACGAAGAATCACGTAGCGAGGGTTTTCTCGTATCAAATTGCCTAGCGCAGGATTCCTAACTGGCGCGCTACCTGCGCAGCCACACCGATGAGTGCCAGCAGACCGGCAATGATGCCCACGATGGTCCCAACATCCGTGCCACCGGTGCTCGAGCTTCCGAGAAGAGACTTCTTGGTCACCTTCACGGTCTTGGTGACTTGGTTGTTTGACAGCTGGGGCTGACCATTACGCAACACATGAGTGTTGAAGGTGATGGTCGCAGTGCCCTCGGACTTGGCCGTGTAGGTTCCGTCCTCGTTGACTTCCAAGACCTCCGGATCGCTGCTGCTTGGCGACGCCACCGGAACCCCCAGCTTTGCTCCCCGGAAGCCGTCGATGCTCAATCCCAGGCTTCCTTGGCTTCCGACGGAAGTGCCACCCGTAGTCATGAGCTCGGCTTTGCCGACTGTGCTTTCCGGCACGGCAATAGGGAACGCGTGGCGGCCGGAAATACGCGCGGGTTGACCGGGCATATCGCGGTTGGAGAAGAAACCAGCAGTCACCTCCCCAACCTGCGCCTGAGCGAATGTTACGTGGGTGGGATCGATAATCGAGTAGAGGTGCCCAGTGCGATCATTGAACTGGCCATGTGAGCGAATGAGCATATCCCACTCGCTTGCCCCCTGGTACTTATCGGTCGACCACGATGCGATCGCGTCCGACATCCCTTTAGTGGTCAGGTTTTCACCGGCCCAGAGGTTGTTAATGACTCCGAAGGGAGGAACCCCTGGCAGTCTCTCATGGTTGAAGTCAAGGTTCTCCTCGGCAGCGCGCTGCAAAACCGCGTGCTCGAGACCGCGATCCCAGGAGATGGAATTCACATAGGCATCGCGGGTGCGGAAACCTGCGGCGCTAGCAGCCTGGCGCAGCGTTTCGCCGTTGAATGGAAGATTATCGTCCCAAGCCTTGCCGCGTAACTGCCGAACCTGGCGGGTAACCAGGTCAATATCGGACTGCATCACGGGCTCAGCAAAGACATAAGCCAAAGCACCATCGGGGTGGTTAACGTCGAGCTCCGCCACAGGGACGGAGCCGGCAGATGGAAACTCAGCAGCCGTGGCAACGGGCGCTGCGAAAGCACCGGTCGACACGGCTACGGCGGTAGAAAGGGCAAGCACAGAGGTGCGGAAAGACATGATTCGCCTTCGATAGAGAGTGGTTGAGAACAGGTTCTATTCTATCCCCACTCCTGCCCTGATATTAGAAAAGTGAGATAATTACTTTCTCTTCTGGTTGGCTTCTGCCTTCTTTTCCTCCGGCTTCGGAAGGAGCAGCTCATAAACATCGGTATCGCGCCACTGGCCGGCAAGCTCACCATAAGTCATCTTTGCCATGTGGGAGTAGGTACCCACCTTGACGAAGCCACGGGATTTGTGGAGACCAGCGGAGCCTTCGTTCTCCGGGAAAATCCACGAATGGATGGCCCACTTGTGCAAGTCGCGGCAGACCTCAATGAGCTGATCCAGCAAGGCACCACCGATACCCCTGCCCTGGGCTTCCTTACTCAGGTAGATGGAATCCTCCACCACGCCGTGGAACACGGTACGGGTGGACGCCTGCGCAGCGCAGACCCAACCGAGAACCTTCGAGTCATCGTCTTCCTCAACAGCGACGAAGACGGACGACATGATCTTGACGTTCTTAAATTCCTCGAAGGTCAACGAGCGGGTCTCATAAGTAGCGTGACCGGTGTTCAGGCCCTGCTCATAGATTTCCCGCATCTGCGGGTAGTCCGCAGCGTTGAAGGGCCGGATGCGGAAATCCTTCTTCTTGTTTTTTGCGTTGTCGCTCATGAAACAATTATTACTGAGCACACTGCGTTAATGCCAAGCTGAGAGCAGGCAGATCGCCATTCGCGAACGCGTTAATTCTCACCCTCCAACAAATCGGTGACGAGCTCCGCAATGGCAGAGCGCTCAGAGCGCTGCAGGGTCACATGCGCAAAAAGCCCATGCCCCTTGAGTTTCTCAATGACCGCCTGCACACCATCGTGGCGGCCAACACGCAAGTTATCGCGCTGGGCAACGTCATGTGTGAGCACCACACGGGAGCCGCGGCCCAGTCGCGAAAGGACTGTGAGCAGCACATTGCGCTCTAGTGACTGGGCCTCGTCGACGATGACGAAGGAATCATGCAGGCTGCGGCCACGGATGTGGGTCAGTGGGAGAACTTCCAAGAGGCCGCGGTCTTGGACTTCCTCCATGACGTTTTCGGATACCAACCCTTCCAAAGTGTCATAGACTGCTTGGGACCAGGGGTTCATCTTTTCGCTCTCCGAGCCCGGCAGGTACCCCAAGGACTGTCCGCCCACCGCATACATCGGGCGGAATACCACGATGCGGCGGTGCTCACCGCGCTCCAGAACTGCCTCCAAGCCAGCACATAATGCCAGCGCGGACTTACCCGTGCCCGCTCGGCCGCCGATGGACATGATGCCCACGGAAGGATCTACTAAGAGGTCCAGTGCAACGCGCTGCTCGGCGGAACGGCCTTGCAGACCGAATACATTGCTATCCCCACGCACCAAGCGAACAGTGCCCTCAGCCGTCATGCGTCCCAGTGCTGATTGCCCGCCTGCCTGCAGAGTCACGCCACAGTGCACCGGCAGGTCTTCGACGCGGGTGCCGGCGGTGGTCACGGAGCCGTCGATAAGCACCTCGCCTTCCCCGTAGAGCTCATCGATGACCTCGGCGCTGGTGGGCACGATGGCCATGCCGGTGTAGCCGGTGAGCACGACATCCTGCGCATGGTACTCATCGGCCTGCAGGCCCACAGCGCCGGCCTTGACGCGCAGCGGGACATCCTTGGTTACCAGAACGGTGTCCTTGCCTTCGTGCTGCAAGTTCAGCGCACACGCGAGAATTCGGTGATCCCCTTCCGGCCCGCGGAAGGCCGCCGGCAGCAAGGATTGATCCTGGTGGTTAAGCTCCACGCGCAGCGTTCCGCCCGCGGCATTGACGGGCAGCGGCTGATCCAGAGCTTCGTAAGTGGCGCGGAGGTCCTCCAAAAAGCGAAGAGCTTGGCGGGCGAACCAGCCAAGCTCCGGGTGATGACGTTTTCCTTCCAACTCAGAGATAACGACGATGGGCAGAACCACATCGTGCTCTGCGAATTTACGCAACGCCCAGGGGTCGGAGAGAAGGACGGAGGTATCGATGACATAGGTCTTGGTTGCCACAGCGGCCTCGTGCGGCTGCTCGGTCAGGACGGAAGGATTGGTCATAGCGGCAGGGTTCTCCCTTTTTATGCCCGTCCCAACTCATCGACCTGGGAGGGCATGGTGAAGCTGGTGATTGTCGAACTGCCCGGAAACTGCACTTAACCTCCGGACACCGTCCACGCTAGAGCGCGAAGGTTGAAATTACATGGGTGCAAGATGAACAGTTTTTAAACGGCATTCACCGCAGTCACACCATTCCCACAAGTTGGGAGTAGTTTATTCTTTCGCGAAGCCGTGACCATGGAAAACAGCGACAGGCTCCGCACCGATCTATCAGTGCGGAGCCTGTCTTAGAAGCTCAACGGGCGGTTAATCCCGCTACATGCGAGCTAAGCCTTTAGTTGATCGTGGCCTCGTACTCGCCGGACTCACCCTGCAGCCAAGAGATAGTGCCGTTGGTGAACTCCTGTACCCAACCGTTGCCCTCGGCCTGCTCCGGGGCAGTCGGCAGGCCTACCTTGCTCTCAAGGCCGCCTTCCTCGGTCCAGGTCTCGGCGATCTTGCCAATGATCGGCTGGGTGCCTTCGCCCTCAGCGAATGCCAGCAGCTTGTCCTTGGCAAAAGTTGCAACGCTGCCCTTGTCGGTGGTCTCGATGGACTCCGGGTCGCCCCACTCAGCAGCCTTCTCCTTGATAGCCTGAGCGAAGTCGGCCGGGACCTCTACATCACCGTTGGCGGTGGATACGCTCTCCTTGTCGCCCTCAGCGCCGCCCTCCGAGTCGGCAGAATCTGCTTCAGAAGAGTCAGCATCCTCTGCACCCTCAGCATCAGAAGGATCTGCGGACTCGGAGTCCTTCATGGAATCCTTGGCGTCCTGAGCAGCAGAGCCGGCAGCACCGGTAGCGTCGGACGCGGCGGACTGTGCGGCGTCGCCAGCATCCTTAGCGGCATCCTCAGCATCCGAGCAAGCAACGACACCCAGGGACAGGGTGGCAGCAGCGAAACCAGCAGCGAAACGACGAGTCATCTTCTTCATTCTTAAACCTTTCTCTTCTAGTTGAGCACTGTTCTAAGTACTTTTGTTGACAACGAAGCCCACCGTAGGCCTAGCCAGCACGTCTTGCCACCATCGAACCTGTGATTTGACAACAAAGAGGTTTATTTATCTACGTTTCCGCTGTTGAGAACCCCTATATCTTTTTGGTAACGGTTTGGAAATCGAGCCCTTGTGAGACTTTCCTTGGGCCTTTCTGCGTTCTTGCTTAGCCTTTGCTTTGTCCCGGGCGCTGCGCTTCTCAGCCGTGTTGCGGGAGGAATTCCGCGTCCTTCCCTTTGCCACCCCGACGAAATCCTGAATCTCGTCACCATCATCAGCCCGGCGCCACACCAAAGCGATTTCTGTGCGCGCAACGGAAGGGTCCTCTAGCCCAAGTGCGACTACCTGCTTCTTGCTCAGCACCTTCAGCAGTGGTCGAGGCGCGATGGCCACGCCCACGTTGGCTGCCACGACCTGGAGGGCGGTGCGCAGGGCTGGAACGTCGACGCTGCCGTCCCGCGCAATCCGGTAGTTCACAATCTCTTCGGCAACATCCGCTGGCGCAATGTCCTCCCCTACCTCCGCATAGACCGAGTCTTTCGGCACCGCAATACCAGGCGCCTCCTCATAAAGACGAACCACATGGAAGCTGTCATCAACCCGCGAATCTGGCAGGCGGGTGAGTGCGAGGTCTGCCTCATGCGCGAGAAGAACCGCCAGCGCATCATCGGCGTCGACGGTCACCAGGGACTCGGGGGAATGCGAGTCACGGTAGCGGCGAAACCACTTACCGGGTTCTGTACCAGTGGAAAAGACAAGGCGGAGCATGCACCTCATACTACGGTGCTGCTAGCGTGGTGAGCGTGACTGATACCCCGAATAAGGAAACCCCCAACAACGAAACCCAGCAGCCTTCCGGTACCGCCATGCGCGCACAAACCGCAGCCAAGAAGCTGGGCATCTACCTGCCGGCCACCCCGGAGGAGTTTCAAGCCAACGCAGTAACCCACGCGCAACTGCGCGACTTGCAGGAGAATCCGCCGGAATGGCTGGCTAACCTGCGTCGAGAAGGCCCCCACCCGCGCCCAGTGGTGGCACAGAAACTGGGAATCTCCGTGACCGCGCTGAAGAAGAACGAGATGGACCGTCCTCTCACCACCGCGGAAATTAAAGAACTCCTCAGCGCGATGCCCGAGTGGCTCGAAGCCGCTCGGAAAGCTCACGCTGAGGAGCGCTCGAATGAGCTCTCCCAAGAAGAGTCAGGAGAGCGCGGGAAAGCTTAGACCAGCTTCCAATCCTCAAGACCGTCGTAGAGCGGGAAGTCTGCGGCGACCTTCTCCACGCGAGCGCGCAGCTTGGCGACGTCCGCGTTCTTACCGTTTGCTAGTGCAGTACCGATGACATCGGCCACCTCGGTGAAGGCCGCCGCGTCGAGGCCGCGGGTAGCCAAGGCCGGGGTACCGATGCGCAGACCAGAGGTAACCATCGGCGGGCGCGGATCATTCGGAACCGCATTGCGGTTCACAGTGATGCCGACCTCGTGGAGAAGGTCCTCCGCCTGCTGGCCATCGAGCTCGGAGTTACGCAGGTCCGCCAGCACGAGGTGCACGTCGGTACCACCGGTGAGGACGTCGACGCCCGCCTTGGTGCAATCCTCAGCGGTCAGGCGCTCAGCCAAAATGCGAGCACCTTCCAGGGTGCGCTCCTGACGCTCCTTAAATTCCTCGGTGGCCGCAATCTTGAGGGCGATAGCCTTTGCCGCGATGACGTGCATGAGCGGTCCGCCCTGCTGGCCCGGGAAGACGTTGGAGTTGATCTTCTTGGCAAAGTCCTGCTTGGCCAAGATGAGGCCAGAGCGCGGGCCACCAAGCGTCTTGTGCACGGTGGAGGACACAACATCGGAGTGCGGCACCGGGGAGGGGTGCAGACCGGCGGCCACGAGGCCCGCGAAGTGCGCCATATCCGTCCACAGGTACGCGCCGACCTCATCGGCGATGGAGCGAAAAGCCTCGAAGTCGATGGTGCGTGGGTAGGCGGACCAACCAGCAATGATCACCTGCGGCTTTTCTGCCAGAGCTTGTTCGCGCACCTTATCCATGTCGAGGCGCATGGTCTCCGGGTCAACCTCGTACGCGGCAACGTCGTAAAGCTTGCCGGAGAAATTCAGCTTCATACCGTGGGTCAGGTGACCGCCATGCGCCAAGGATAGGCCCATGATCTTGTCACCCGGCTGGATCAGCGAAGCCAGCACAGCAGCATTGGCCTGGGCACCGGAGTGCGGCTGGACGTTGGCAAAATCAGCGCCAAACAGCGCCTTGGCGCGATCGCGAGCCAGATCCTCCACGACGTCGACGTGCTCGCAGCCGCCGTAGTAGCGGCGTCCCGGGTAGCCCTCTGCGTACTTGTTGGTGAGAACAGAACCCTGTGCCTGTAGAACCGCGCGGGGGACGAAGTTCTCCGAGGCAATCATCTCGAGGGTATCGCGCTGACGAGCAATCTCACCGGAGATAGCATCGAAGACCTCGGGGTCAAGATCGCGCATCTCCTGGTAGCGCACGTCTGAATTGTTCGTAGTCGTCATGAAAGCGTGGTGTCCCTTCCTAAAGATGGTCAAGATCGCCGGCAGTGCCCGCTCGCAGCACAACACCACCGGCTTGAGAAATCGCCGAAGCTAGTTCTACATCCTAACGCCCGCATCCCCCGCGCGGGGGCCTCTAGGAATCTTTTCATTCGGGGCAATTGCACTAGGCGCCCGATGCAGTGCGACAATAGTCGGCATGGCGCGAATGACCGATGCGAGCCCGTACCTCGATTTTGACCGTGATACGTGGCGTGCCCTACGTAAATCCATGCCACAGGTACTCACGGCAAACGAGGTGGAAAAACTCCGCGGCATTGGTGACCGCATCGACCTCACCGAGGTAGCAGAAGTGTACCTCCCCCTTTCGCGTCTCATTCACATGCAGGTGGAGGCCCGCCAAAAGCTCACCGCAGCCACGGAGGCCTTCTTGGGTAACCCACCGACGCACGTGCCCTTCGTCATCGGCGTCGCTGGCTCCGTTGCCGTGGGCAAGTCCACGACAGCACGCCTGCTCCAAGTGCTCCTTGAACGCTGGGATTCCCACCCGAAGGTCGACTTGGTGACCACGGACGGCTTCCTCTACCCCACCGCCTACCTTAAAGAACACGGGCTAATGCAGCGCAAGGGCTACCCGGAGTCCTATGACCGCCGCGCACTGATGCGTTTTGTTACCGACGTTAAATCGGGCAAACCCCTAGTCACGGCCCCGCTCTACTCGCACGTGTCCTATGACATCGTCCCCGGGGAATTTCAGGAGGTTCGCCAGCCGGACATCCTCATCTTGGAGGGCCTCAACGTCCTACAAACCGGTCCGACCCTCATGGTCTCCGACCTGTTCGACTTCTCTGTTTATGTGGACGCCCGAGTCGACGACATTGAAAAGTGGTACATTGACCGCTTCCTCAAGCTCCGGCACACCGCTTTCCGCGAGCCGGGTGCGCACTTCGCCTCCTTCGCGGACATGACGGATGAGGAAGCCTACGTGCAGGCCCGAGAAATCTGGCAGTCCATCAACCTGCCCAACCTTATTGAAAATATTTTGCCCACCCGAGTGCGTGCTTCCTTGGTTCTACGCAAGGGCTCACACCATTTGGTGGAGCAAGTGCGGATGCGCAAGCTCTAGGCGGGCATTATCGGGCTAGCGCCCAAAACGGCGTGAGCGCTGCGAATAATCGCGCAAAGCGCGCAAGAAATCTACCCGGCGGAATGCGGGCCAATACGTATCCGTAAACCAAATCTCTGAATAAGCAGCCTGCCACAGAAGGAAGCCGGAAAGACGCTGTTCACCGGAGGTGCGGATCACGAGATCTGGGTCCGGCAAACCTTTGGTGTAGAGGTTGCCCGTGATGGCCTCTGCCGTCACGTTCTCCGCAATCTCCTCAGCGCTCAATCCCTTTTCGGCTTCGCTACGAATGAGACTCTGCACGGCATCAACGATTTCTTGACGCCCGCCGTAGCCCACCGCGATGTTAACGATGACGCCCTGGTGATCTTCTGTGGCTTCAGCAGCGCACTGCATTTTGGCGGTAACCTGTTCAGGAAGCAGATCTAGGTGTCCCACGAGACGGATTTGGCAATCCAAATCGCCCTGGGAAAGGTGCGTGACAACATCAGAAATGATGTCAAAAAGCAGCTGCACTTCCTGCTCGCTGCGCTTCAAATTTTCCGTCGACAACAGGTAAATAGTGACGACCTCAATGTCAGTGCCTTGGCACCAAGAGATCATCTCACTAATTTTCCGCGCTCCCTGGCGGTGACCGTGGCTAATATCCGTAAAGCCCGCCTCGCGCGCCCAGCGGCGATTGCCATCCGCCATGATTGCCACGTGGCGTGGCTGCGGTTTGTTCTTAATCTCACGCGTTAGACGCGCCTCATACAGGGGATATAGGAGCTGGCTTAGGAACTTCACGGTGGGGAAACGTCCTCTGCGTTAAAAGATGGACTTCTTACTGTTATCGAGGATGCCGGCTTCCTTCATAGCCGCATCGACCGCCTCATCATCGAAAGGATCAATGCCGTGATCCTGCGCGAACATGGTACGGCGGCGGAAACGCGAGTAGCGGCGGTGAAAATTCCAGCCTGCGAAGAGGACGGCAACGCCCATCAGGGCAAGGATGAGCAAACCGATGGGCGAGGCCTTACCGAACTCTGGTCCTACCGGCCCGCTTTGGCTCCCCTGGGCGAGCAGGGCGACGTCATGCGCCGCGAAGTACAAAGCGTTCATGTTTTAAGCCTCCCCTACTTCCGGGATTCCCGCAAATAAATCATCCTCCGGCAGCGCCGTCGAAACGCGGGTCTTAGCCAGCTCAAATTCCTCCGTAGGCCAGTGCTCCTGCTGGACGGACACCGGAGTCGCAAGAAAGGCACCGGCCGGATCAATTTGGGTGGCGTGTGCGCGGAGAGCGTCCTCCCGATTTTGGAAGTAGTCCGCGCACTCTACCTGCGTGGTCACTCGCGCCATGATGTCACCGAAAGCGGTATCCCACCGCGCAAGCATCGGCTCATAAGGGCTCACCTTTCCTTCCTTCACAAGGAGGTCGTGGAAAATCTTCATCCTTTGATAGACAAAGCCGTGCGTGTAGTAGAGCTTCAGCGGCTCCCACGGCTCCCCCAATTCTGGGTGGTACGCGGAATCGCCCGCCTTGTCCCACGCCAACATAGACGCTCGGTAGACCATGAGATGATCCGGGTGTGGGTAGCCGCCGTTCTCGTCATAGGTAATGATGACGTGGGGGCGGAAGTCACGGATAATCTCCACCAGCTCTTGGGCTACCTCATCATCTTTCTTGAGAGCAAAGCAGCCCTCGGGGAGCAGGTCCTTAATATTAGGCGCAAGCGGGTTGCCGGGAAGGCCCGAATCCACGTGCCCAAGCCAGCGGTGTTGCACGCCCAAAGCGGCGGCCGCTTCCGCCATTTCCTCTCGACGAATACTGCCCATATTCTCAAGGACGCCAGGGCGGTCCATGGCCGGGTTGATAATATCCCCACGCTCACCACCGGTACAGGTGACGACGAGGACCTCCGCCCCTTCCGCAGCATATTTCGCGGTTGTCGCCGCACCCTTCGAGGATTCGTCGTCAGGGTGCGCGTGAATAGCCAACAGGCGCTTTGTACTCACTGGGTGCTACATCTCCCTAGATTGCTTCTTTAAACAGACGCCCAGTCTAGTGGATAGTAGCTTCGCGGCGACCGTTGGATAGAATCAGACTCATGTCTGACGCCCAACCCGCTTCTCGCTCCGCACGTTCACAGTCTCGATACGGTTCCAAGACACGCACCCCGCGTACAGGAGGTTCCTGGACCAATCGGGCACTGGTGCTGGTGTTTTTGGCCATGTTTGTCGCGGCCATCGTCTTTGGCGTTCAGTACTTCCGCAGCCAGCAGAAGGTCAACGCAGATATATCCTATGTCACACACGAGATCCTCTCCGATGACTCCATGCGCATTTGGGTAGACATCACACGCAACCGCGTTGAAGAACCTGCTTATTGCATCGTGCAGGCTTTTGACTACTCCAAAGCGGAGGTCGGCCGCCGCGAAATTGCCGTGCCGGCCGGCGGCGAGTCTGCCCAGCGCGTCGCAGTGGACATCCCCACCAACCACCCGGCTGTCGCCGGTGGCGTCTACGGTTGTTCTGGAAATATTCCTTCTTATCTCGATACCAGCGCAATGGATACAGCGGGTGAGGCAACCGACAACTAAAAGCCCAGCTGTGCTAGTATGTTGAGCGTTCTGAATGGGCCGCGCCACCTGCACTTTTGCGCCCGTTCTTTGAGAAATAAAAGTGTTCATTAGAAACCGTATACGGAAGGTTGCACTATGGCTGAGCAGCAGAAGCAATACATCACCCCGGAAACCAAGGCCAAGCTCGAGGCCGAGCTGCAGGCCCTGATTGACCACCGCCCGGTCGTCGCCGCGGAAATTAATGAGCGCCGCGAGGAGGGTGACCTTAAGGAGAACGCGGGTTACGACGCCGCACGCGAGATGCAGGACCAGGAAGAGGCCCGCATCAAGCAGATCTCCGAGGTTCTGGCTAACTCCACCACCGAGCGCACCGCCGTCCAGGAGGGCGTTGCCCACATCGGTTCGGTGGTCCACGTTTACTACAACGGTGACGAAGAGGACCGCGAGACCTTCCTCATTGGTACCCGCGCTGCTGCTTCCGACAACAAGGACTTGGAGACCTACTCTGAGCAGTCCCCGCTGGGCGCTGCCCTTCTGGGTGCTGCCGAGGGCGAGACCCGCGAGTACACCGCGCCGAATGGCAAGACCTTGTCGGTGACCGTGGTCTCCGCTGCACCTTATGATTCCGCAAAGGCCGCAACTCCGCGCAAGTCCTAATTTATACTGCTCTTAGGTCACCGTTTTTCTGAGAAAGAGTTTTATCCCCATGAAGAAGTTCACTCGTTTCGCTGCTGCTGGTCTGGTTGTCTCTGCTGGTCTTACCCTTGCTGCTTGCCACCCGCCGAGCGAGCAGGATTCCACTGAAAAGGTCGACACCGGTGCTACCTTCACCGGTGAGGCCCCGGGAGCCGGCGCAGCCGAATCCTCCGAGTCTGCAGATGCCACCGACGTCGTTGGCACCGAAGCTGCCACCGAGACCGCAGTAGCTCCGGCTGAATACACCACTGCCCCGGTTCAGCAGTAAGCTCAACGGCATCTTAAAGCGAGAGCGGCGCCCCGAATAATCCGGCGCCGCTTTTAGCTTTTTGAGGGCACTTCCCCTCCACCGCCTTGCACCTAGTTTTCTTCGCGGGCCCAATCCCCAATAACCCCTGGCAGCACCGCAGGGGCTTCGCCTAATAGGTCGCGGCGGTTGGGATCGCGCTCTACCTGCGTGGTAACGGATTTGATTCGCCGTTCACCATCGCCGCCACGTGCCATCCCACCCATCAACGGCATCATGCGCATCCCCGCACCACGGGCATTGCCAACACCCGGCTTCGCACCGTGCGCTCCGCCGGCAGCACCCACGACACCACCGGCGTTGCCGACGGCACCAGGACCGGCCACGCCGCCCATGCCACCCACACCAACGGCACCACTGCCTGCATTACCGCCCAGGAGGCCATTGCCGCTTAGCGACGCCCGCCCCTCCCGCTGCTGACCAGCCCCTGTTACGGCCCCGGGAAGTCCACCGAGTACCGGATGCGTTCCGGTCTGCGGCCCGCCGAAGGAGGAATTCAAGCCGCCCAAGCCCGCCGCGGAAGTGGTTGGATTCGCTGATGCCTCCGGCAAACGACCATTGAGTCCCGCAATTCCTCCGGGAAGCTGGTTGCCACGTCCATCAGCGAGACCGACCGATCCCACCCCATTGAGACCACTCGCCGCATAAGGCGCACCGCCCGGAGCAGTCGTGGCTCCTGTCATCGTGCCGTGAACTGGGTTAAGAGACCCGATTCCCGCACTAGCGGCCGACGTGTTTACCTCGGCTGCATTGATGGGTGCCAGCGCCTCACCAAAGCCTAGGTCGTTGAGGATACTGCGCCCACGATTATGTAAATCACCATGAAGCTTCGCGATATCCTCAGCGCCCATCCCGACGCTTTCAAGCCCTTGGATCTGACCATTGGCGACATTGAAAGACCCAGGCCCCACAGCACCACTCTCGATTGCTTCAGCAATCTTTTGGGGCCAGGCAACCCCATCTGTGTTGTACTGGTTTCCGTCGCCCGCGACGGCTCCAAAATGAGTGCTGGTGTCCCCACCGCCGCTGGGTGGTGCTGCATCCATGAGTGCATGCTGATACGGCATAGCCGAAATCACTTGCTGCTGCAGAACACCCTGCATATAGGTCAATGCTGCTTTTTCAGCAGCTGCGCGTGCAACAGGATCTGGAATTGCGGCCACCTCGAATGCCAGGGCAATGGCTTCGGGCTGTACATTTATGAGCTGCGCTTGGAAGCCAAATAGCTTCTGCTGCATGACATTTGCGTTGGCGATGAAGTGCGTTCCTGCCTGTGCGACCTCACGAATTTTTTGTGCCGCTCGTGTAGTAGCTTCGCTGTCATTCTCCGATTCTAAGGACGCGGCTGAGCGCTCAAGCCCAGCGACGATATCAGCGACTTCCCCACTCAGCGCTCCCCACCGCGCATTCGCTTCGGACACATCCCAGAAGCGAGTGCTGAACAGATTCGATGCCAGGCCCATAATGGACGCGCCGGTGTCCACGATCGGAACAGTAAACCCAAACGGACTATAGCCCGGATCCGGTTGCGAGACTATCGGCATCGACGCTGCCCCGCCTCCCCCGCCAGCATCAGCGACATCCAGCCCCCGGCTGGTAAGTATGTCTTGTGATTCGAAGCTTGCTAATTCGGTTTGAAGTGCCTCCGCTAACCAGGCTAGTTGCGTGTTAAATCCTTTGAGAGAATGCTGGGCAGATCCGGGGTCATTTGTCAGCACGCGCTCGTGGATACCCCCAACATCCTTTATTCCCATCACCGGGGAAAATCCACTATTTAGCGGAGAGCGCACCCCATCCGCAACACCTTTGAGCTGCTCAGACAACCCCTTAATCTCGGATATTTGATTGAAAAGGTTTAAAAAGTTTATTTGCATGTTCGCCCCCGTTAGGTTGTAAGCGTATAAAGAATTTCTTCCCCGATCACGCATCGATCGTGATCTTGAGTGCTACTAAAGCCAGTAGATTCAATCATCAAAGTTCCCCCGATGGTCTCTAGATACACTGTGCAAAATAGACGACCAAAATCAGGATCATTCAGGGCAATAACCGGAAGCTTCTCGCCTTGATAGACCCGTTGTCCCCCATATTGTTTTTCCAACTCCTGAATGCCAACATCGGTTACACCGAGCCCAACGAAACCAGTTTCTCCCTCTGAATTTTCAATCTGAAAACCACAGTGAGAATAGCCAGATTCGCGGATACTCGACTCCAAGCGCGTAGAGAGTCCCGCTTCTTCTAGACGGTTCCTTGGAATCTCCACACAAGGATCAAACAAGTAGAAGCCTTCAGCATGTCGATCAAATTCACCAAGTGGCGGCAGCACCCCATCTCCCGCACGAGGCTCGCCGCGTGAAGCCTGATCCTCTCGCGACCTCGTGGCGGTGGCATCAGCGACCCCCGAGTCCCCTGAGCCACCGCCGGTGTTATCGCCAGGAACATTGTGAAAGTCCCCCGGATTATCACCATGGTCGCGAGCACCTAGACCTAGCGGAGATGCACAGTTTGACAGCACCCCGATACAAACTGCCGCCAGCACTAGGCCCCCGATTCGCTTCATGGTTTCCTTTCAACCAATTTTCCTGACCATCAGAAGCCCCTCGCTGAAGCTGAAAGCTTCGAGCGGCTTCTGCGACCAGAATGCATGAGAACTATCAAGATGTCGCGCCAGAGCCAAATAAGATTCATGCAATATTTCCCGACAGAACGCCCATTCGACGAAATTAATAGAACTTTTATAAATAATCGCTGGTCGTAGCCTGTAAGAAATTTGGACGCCAGCAGTGATCTACATGTGACCGAGCTGCCGATTATAACCAAGTGGGGGTCCCCTAATTACAACACTGTTAACTTTCGGGTGTCGTTTTTCCAATCGGAAAGCAGGAAGCCAACCACCTCAGATGATCCCACTAGACAACATCTCAAGCTCCGCTTAAAAGCCCAGCTAGTTCCATCGACACGCAAGGAAGTGGCAATAGCACAACAACGCAACACTGCGGTTTAGTAACAGTCACACCATTGCCAGCAGACGAGCGGCAACCCGCATAACCCCTGATTGACTTCTCTCAAGCTTCGATAAATCGAACATTTCGCCCATAGCCACCAGGAGAACCTTTGGCTTCACAAGCATAACTACGTGGATGGCCATCCACGTAGCGCGGGGAAAATGACTAACGCACCGAGCGGAATCAATACACAATCACACACGGGACTGTAGGAACATTCGTGCTAACCGCTGTCTAGCTTCAACGGTTTTAGCACTGAGGCGAAAGAAAGAACGCTCTGCCTATAGCCGGCGCTGTGCCCAATAGAAGGTTCGCGGCTCAGAAAAGAAACCGGTGGCCGGAACCACAAAGATTGTGGTTCCGGCCACCGGTTCGCAATAGCGTTATGAGACTGATTAGTCCCTAAAGTAGCTCAGCAGACGAAGAATCTCGGTGTAGAGCCAGACCAAGGTCACAGCCAGACCAAGAGCGATACCCCAGGCGTACTGAGCCGGAGCGCCCTGACGGATAAGGCGATCAGCTTGGTCGAAATCCGTCATGAAGGACAGCGAAGCCAAGACGATGCAGACAAGGGAGAAGATGATGGCGAGCATGCCGCCATCACGCAGCGGGTTGAAGCCGAAGAAAATAGCACCCAACATGTTACCCAGCGCCAACACTGCCACACCGGCAATAAGACCGAACATGATTTTGTTGAACTTCGGGGTGACCTTGACCGCACCGGTCTTGTAGACCATCAGCATGCCGATGAACACACCTACAGTGCCCATGATGGCCTGACCGATAAGCGCCATACCATCGGAGTTACCGAAGGATACGCCAGCGAACATGAGCGAGAAGCCGCCCACGAAAAGGCCCTCAAACACGGCGTAAATCAACGTCGCCGCAGCGGAACCAAACTTCTTGCCAAACGTTGAGACGAGAACAGTAATGAAACCGCCCAGCGCACCAACCAGGGTAAGAATCATCGCAATGCCCGGGTTAATCAACTCACCAATGGCGAAGTTAAGTACGGCCATAACGATGATGACGCCAAGAGTAATACCAGTCTTGGTCACGACATCATCAACCGTCAGCGGACGATCGGCGCTACGGTTTCCTTGGTTAAACGGATTGTCGCTCTGACCGTAGGGGTTAACCTGGGTCTGACTTTGGCTGGACGAGAGGGAACTCATGACGGGGTTGCTAGAACGCACGCGAATCCCGATTCCTTTCACAGTCGTTCTCTAAAAAGCGGCCACTCGGGGCCGCCTTGTCTTTCACTTCACTAGGATCAACGCTCCCCATCGCTAGGAAGTTCCCAAAATCCCAAAATTCGCAAAATTATCCCCGCTTAACAGGGACACGCCGCTGGGCACTGTGTTTGACCGATAGGCGTAGCGGCCGGCGATACTTAGTGCGCGTAGTTATCAGGATCTTAACTTGTTCCTCGCGCACCAATTGCGAAGGGCTACTATTCAATCATCTGGCTATCTCCTTCGCGAAAGAGGACACCCCGTGAAAAAGCTTCCTTTAATGTTCACCGCCATTGCTGTTGCCCTTAGCGGATGTAGCCATGACACTGAGCCTGCTCCTGCCCCAACTAGTACCAGTATCACGAGCACCACCGAGGAATCCTCGACTGCAGGAACAGTTGAATCCACCGAACCATCAATCACGTCTGAGGAATCTCAACCTGAGCCGGTCCATCCTGAAAACGATGCGCCCATAGCCGAGCAGGCCACACTAGAGCCCACCGTTATCGAATGCCTTGAGGGGACACCCGGCCCAGCCCGCTGGTCTGATGGCACTGTGTCCTACTCCCAGTGGTGCTTCGATACCCGAGGCGGCGAGCAGTACCTCGAGAATGAGCACCAAGCCGGACTAGTAGAAACTGAGGAATGCGTTGGACCAGCGGCAGTGTGTGGATACGGCACTGCAGATAATGGCGCCCGAAACCCAACCTCGGGCGAAATTCAGACTTACCATGGCTGTCAAGACGGATACATTAATGACCCATATCTGTGCTCCGCGACAAAAGATGTAGTCCACGCCGCCGACCCAGACGGCTCGATCTATTAGTAGGTAAGTGCATCCGTCGCAATGATGGGTGAAGCTCGTGCCTTTTCCTAGGTTCTCAGAACAAATACGGCAGTTGGACGCTGCGAGGGCGAGTAAAACCAACCTTGCTTGGCATCCCAAGCTAGCACTGAAGGTTTTCCGCCCTTGAGCTGGTCCTTTAAGGGTTGTAGTGGTGCCCCCACTGGGACTCGAACCCAGACTGAATCGATTTTAAGTCGACTGCCTCTGCCGATTGGGCTATGGGGGCCAAACCGTGCTCACTTATCTTAGGGCACGGATAGTCATGAACTGAAAATAGGGTCGGCTTCTGCGTAGCCTTCCGGCCTTAGCCCGCTAATTTTGCTGCAAGGCCAGTAATGATGCCATCGAGGATGTCTTTCTCACTGATGAAGAAAGAACGTGCCTCGCTATTGCGTTCAATCATCGTCATGATGCCCTCGACTGCCACGCATCCACCGCCAATGACATCCGCGCGTCCAGGGTGGATGACGGGGTTGAGAGCGCGAACATCCGAAGGCAGACCAATCATCTGTCGGGTGAGCACCCGCAGGGCGTCGAAACGCAGCTCGGAGCCATGAATGGAATCGGCATCGTAGCGCTCCATTCCCTGGGCCAGCGCGGAAAGAGTCGTAAACGTACCGGCGCAGCCAACGAAGGTCAGGGCTTTATCGATAGGAACGATCTTCTCGACTTCGGCCATGCGCTCAGCCACATAATCCGTAGCGATCTCAATTTCCGCTTCGGTGGGCGGATCATTGCGCATGATGCGCTCGGTAAGACGCACACATCCCATTTGTGCCGAATGGGAGCCGAGAATCTCACCGTCGATGGTGCCAACGACGAACTCCGTCGAACCACCACCCAAATCGATAACGCAATATGGGCCCTCTTCAGAATGCAGGTCCCCCACCGCGCCGGTAAAGGACAGCAGTGCTTCCTCCTCGCCGGAGATAACCTCCGCACGAGCACCAGGCTGGACTTGACCGAGCAGTTCTTCAGTCATGTCAAAGAATTCGCGGTGATTTTTGGCATCGCGGGTGGCTGAGGTGGCCACCATCCGCACGCGCTCAACCTTCTCAAACTTCATCTGTTTGACGTAGCCCTCGAGCGCCGCGCGGGTCCGCGCAAGGGCCTCTGGTTCAAACTCGCCGGTGGCGTCGACGCCCTGTCCGAGACGAACGATCTCCATCGTTCGGGAGATATCGCGGATCTTTCCATCTTCCTGAATCTCACTGATAAGCAGGCGGATGGAGTTGGTTCCGCAGTCGACAGCAGCGACGCGTGTCATAAGGCTAGCCTTTCTCTTAACCGGCGTTAGAAAAATCGAACTGGGCCATATCAATGCCCAGGTCCCCCACGGTGGGCCAATCCTCTGGGATGGCGCTTCCTCGAAGTTTACCGTGTTCTGCGGCCATCGCTACGGCTTCGGTGCCGAAACGTACGCGGCCTGGCCCCTCCGCCAGGGCGTACGCAATGAGGACGTGAAGGCACTTCACGCGCTCAGGCATGCCACCACCGGAAAAGTCAGTACCTAGGTCTTCCATGGCGTTGCGGGTTGCCAGGTAGTGTTCATGCGCGGCTTGATAATCCTTCTGCAGGTCCTCGTCCTCTGCAAGGCGCTGCTCCATCCATTTCATGACATGGGCAACCTCAAGGCGCGATGCCTCAGCAGTCAAGCGCGGATCGGTGAGGTAATAAAGGGTGGGAAACGGGGTGCCGTCGGGAAGCTTAGGCGCGGTCTTAATCACCGCCGGGGCTCCGTCCGGAGTGCGGTATGCAATGTCCACGACGCCGCGTGGGGTGCGGCCCAGTTGTTCGCGGACGACTTCAAGATCAGCATCGGTCACGGTCATAGGAACCATTGTGACACGGAGGAATGGTTGAGTCCTATTCAGCAGGGGCCTGCGGTTGATTCTCTGCTTCTTCCGCTACAGAATCCCACAACACCGCGTACCACTCCCGGTCATCGGTATCCTCGCGGCGCTCCGAGGTTACCGTGTCACCTGAGTCCATGCGCGGATCCATAATGCGGAAGGCCGTTTCACCCTCATCCATCACACCGAACCGGCGACGCGCCTCTTGCTTGACGTACTCCTCCGAGTTGTACTTATCAATCTCGGTGAGGAGCTCATCCTTATGGGCCTGCTTGGCGGAAATAGAGCTTTCTAGGCGGGCAATTTCTGACTGGCCGTGGTAGTAATTGCGCAGCGGGACAGCAATGGATAACAAGACTACGAGAATAACGGCAATGATCACACCGACGCCCAGAATGTCCAGGCCTTTAGGCTGGACCGGGGTCTTCTTCCGCTTGGTGCGCTGCGCATCGCGGGCACGCGTGTGTACCGGAACGGTGTTCCGGCGCTTCGTACGAGGAGAAATAGTGCGTGCCATCGGGAAGCCATTGTATCCCGGACCGGCCCCAGTACTGTGCGGCGCGCGTCGTGTCTCACAAATAACACGTGTCACAGAAGTTCAAAGTCCGTTCCGGTACGTGTGCCGCGTCAACTTGGGCTCTGCGGCTGCCCTCCCAACGCAAAAGGTGCCACAGTTTCCTGTGGCACCTTCTGAACTAGCGCTAGCTCAGCGGACAGTCCGAGAAGACTGCCACTAGAAGCTAGTGGCAAACTTAGCCCTGGAAGCGCGGAAATGCGGAGCGGCCGGCGTAAACAGCGGCATCGCCCAGCTCCTGCTCAATACGCAGCAGCTGGTTGTACTTGGCTACGCGCTCAGAGCGGGCCGGAGCACCCGTCTTGATCTGGCCACAGTTCAGGGCGACTGCGAGGTCAGCAATGGTGGTGTCCTCGGTCTCACCGGAGCGGTGGGACATCATGGTGCGGTAGCCGTTGCGGTGAGCCAGCTCGACGGCATCAAAGGTCTCGGTCAGGGTACCAATCTGGTTGACCTTGACCAGCAGAGCGTTAGCAGCCTTCTTGTCGATACCCTCCTGGAGGCGTGCCGGGTTGGTGACGAAGAAATCATCGCCGACGATCTGAACCTTGTCACCGATAGTCTCGGTGAGCTTCGTGTAGCCCTCCCAGTCATCTTCCTGCAGCGGGTCCTCAATGGACACGATCGGGTACTTAGCAACGAGCTCCTCGTAAACCTTGGCCATCTCCTCAGCAGTGTGCTCGCCGCCCTCGAAGTGGTACTTACCGTCCTTGAAGAACTCGGAGGAAGCAACGTCTAGTGCCAGAGCAACGTCCTTGCCCGGCTCGAAGCCAGCCTTCTTGATTGCGTCAACGATGAGGTCGAGCGCTGCCTTGGTGGACTCGACAGACGGAGCGAAGCCGCCCTCGTCACCCAGACCGGTGGACAGGCCCTTGTCCTTGATGACGTTCTTGAGTGCGTGGTAAACCTCAGTGCCCTGACGCAGCGCCTCGGAGAAGGACTCCGCGCCAATCGGAGCGATCATGAACTCCTGGACGTCCACGCCGGAGTCAGCGTGGGAGCCACCGTTGAGAATGTTCATCATAGGAACGGGCAGGACGTGGGCGTTCGGGCCACCGACGTAACGGTAGAGCGGCAGGCCAGCGGACTCGGCAGCGGCCTTAGCTGCTGCGATGGAAACGCCCAGGATGGCGTTGGCGCCGAGGCGAGACTTGTTCTCAGTGCCGTCCAGCTTGATCAGGGCCTGGTCAATGAGACGCTGGTCATCGGCCTCGAAGCCGGCAAGTTCATCAGCGATCTCTTCGTTGACGTTCTCAACGGCCTTAAGAACGCCCTTGCCCAAGTAGCGGTCACCACCGTCGCGCAACTCGTGAGCCTCGTGAACACCGGTGGAAGCGCCAGACGGAACGCCGGCCACACCGCGTGCGCCATCGTCGAGGAAGACTTCAGCCTCAACGGTGGGGTTGCCGCGGGAATCAAGAATTTCGCGTGCCATTACGTGGATGATGTCAGCCATGCTGCTTTCACTCCTATAGAGCCAAATTGATCTTGGTTTGTGTTCTGGGAGGTGCTCCCAAACCACCTGCAGCCAATTGTTCCAGAAAACTTCGGAACGTGTCGGGCTTAAACGGACAACGTGACAAAGATCTAGGAAGAGACTAGGACGTCGCAGGCTGTTCAATGGCGTAGGAATTTGCCGCTGCCGCCACTTTACGCAGGTAGTCCTCCGATTGGTTGTAGTTGAGGACGGCTGAGCGCCAGCCTTCCGGCGTGGAAAGGTCCCTATCCCCAAAACACAACAATGCGGCGGCACCTAGCGCAGCATCATCAATCTGGTTGGGATCAGCCACCCCATCGCCATTGGCATCACGACCTAAATGCTCCCACGAAGAAGCGATAAATTGCATCGGTCCGACGGCGCGATCAAAGTCGGTATCGCCGTCAATCACGCCGCCATCACTATCCGGAACCATGGTGGTGTTGTTCGTACCATCGAGAGGTATACCCACGATGGGTGGGTCGGGGTAGCCGTTCTCATCGAGTGTAGAACGGTGAAAGAGATTGCCGTTATAGGTCCCGTGACGGCTTTCAACCCAACCGATCCCCGCAAGGGTATTCCAGCGCAGATTACAGTTCGGCCAGGACTCCCGCGCAATCAACTCCGCATTGCCATAGGCCCGCAAGGCTTGATCGGGGATGCTGGTGGCATCAGCAAGCTGGTCGGACCACCACGTCAATTTATCCGCCGTGCGCCCCGGACCGTCGACATCAATATTGGGCACTTCTGCCCCGCCGACCGGTGGAAGATCCTCTGGGACAGGGGAAAGCTGCCGGAACGGGGATGGCTTACCCAGGAAGGAAAGACTCCAGGCCACCAGGGAAATGATCAGAATGATGGCTAAGACAATTCCAAGGCCACAGCCCCCGATCCTCCTAAGCCCCTGCGTCATAAAGGTGAATACTACAGCCCGTTGCGCGAAGGGGGTCTAGCGACACAGAGGGCACCACGAGGCGACTATATAGGCACGCCCTACGAAATTTGCGAAACAAAAGTTATGTCAAAATGTTCCCATGCGTAACATTCTGCGCTACACTGCAGCGTTGAACATAGAGCCGAGGCCCCGCTGGTGCTCCACGTTCTATCACTGTCCGTTCTAGAAACGTGCTTTTCTCTTAGTCAAGGAGTTCCATGTCCATCCGTCGTATCCTCGCTACTGCTTCCGCCATTGTTACTCTGGGTGCCATCGCACCCGCTACCGCCTCCGCCGCTTCCCTCACTGAGCTGGGCGGCTTCCTTTCCCAGGGCATCCAGTCCGCTGACTGCAACGCCCTGCGCAGCACCCTCACACTCATCGATCGAAGCACTGAAGTCGAGCTTCTGACTCCGGATACCACCCGCAACCAGCTTTCGAAGAACCTCACTGCACTGGGCACCACCGAGGAACTCGGCCCGCTGGCCTTTGCCGCGGTGAAGTACGCCGGCCAGACCGCTGACCGCGCTCTCGAGTGCAAGATTGTCAAGGAAGACACCATCGCCACCGGCGGCACGGGCCTGTCCTCCAAGATTGCGGACTACGCTCCCCTACTGTCCTCCATGATCCAGAAGGGCTAGTCCTTCTTTTCTCGGGCCTTACCTTCGGCCCACAAGCGCTCCTGTTCCTCTACCCCCACGATGTCCTCTGAGCCATCAAAAAGGTAGGGCGCGCGGGAGCGCATTTTGTTGACGAAAGACATCGCAACATCATCAAGGTTGAAGGCCCCACGGCGCGCCGCGATTTCGGCGTGGAAGAGGATCTGCAGGAAGACATCGCCCAATTCCTTAAGCAACTCAGCATCCGAAGCATGCTCCCGCACCGCCTCGGCAAACTCACCGGACTCTTCCTCCATATATGGCAGCAGGGTCTCGTGGGTTTGGTCGCGCTCCCACTCCCCTATGCGCCACGCGCGCATCATCACCTCGCGCGCCTGCCACATCGGATCCTCCAAGGAAGGGGCGAGGATGAGCTCCGCGTGGGCGTCGATAAGCGCGCGCACCTGCGGATGGGAGGGGTCCGTGCTCACCACAACACCGTGGCCTGCAGGATCCTCACCGCTCAGTAACTGGTCGAAGTCCCAGCGAACTTTCACAGGAACTTCATCGGTAAAAACAACAGGTCCCTGCAGTTTTCCAACGGCCTCCATGGGTATTAGGGTGGGCCAGCGCGGATCTAACAACAGGACAGTCATAAACAACGAGTATAGGTCCCGGGCCCTATGAACATTCGCTGCAGTTGCACAAAAGCCCGCCTAAAGGGGTACTTTTAACCAATGACCACTTCCAATCTCACCGAATCGCCGCGCACGCACTCCGTGACGCTGTGGACGCTCGTCGCGCTCATCATCGGTTCCACGGTGGGCGCCGGAATCTTCTCTCTTCCGCAAAACATCGCCTCCGTGGCCGGCCCTGGTGCCATGCTCATCGGCTGGCTCATTGCTGGCGTGGGCATGCTCTCTGTTGCCTTCGTTTTTCAGATCCTGGCTCACCGCAAGCCACATCTCGACTCCGGCGTGTACTCCTATGTCCGTGCCGGCTTGGGTGATTTCATCGGCTTTACCTCTGGTTGGGGCTACTGGCTCGGCTCCGTGATGGCGCAGGTGGGCTACGCCACCCTATTTTTCAACACTATCGGCCACTACGTCCCTTTCTTTGACGCCGACCACCGCTGGGTTTCTGCCATCGCAGTGTCTTTGTTGTCCTGGGGTATCTTTGCTGTTCTCGCACGCGGGATTAAGCAGGCGGCCATCATGAACATGGTGACGTCCGTAGCCAAGATTGTGCCCATCCTGGCCTTCATCATCATCCTCGCTTTCGTGGGTTTCAGCTGGGACAAGTTCACCTTGGATATCTGGGGCAAGACTTCCGATAAGTCCCTCTTCGAGCAGGTACAGGGCATCATGCTTTTTACCGTGTGGGTCTTCATCGGCGTAGAGGGTGCATCCGTGTACTCGAAGCAGGCCCGCACCCGTTCCGACGTCGGCCGTGCCACCGTCATCGGCTTCATCAGCGTCTTGGCGCTGCTGGTCTCCGTGTCCACGCTGAGCTTCGGTGTACTCACCCAGGAGGAGCTCGCCGCGCTGCCGGATAACTCGATGGCCTCCGTGCTCACCGCCGCCGTGGGTGAATGGGGTGGTGCGCTCATCTCGCTTGGTCTGTGCCTTTCTGTGCTTGGTGCCTACGTGTCCTGGCAGATGCTGTGCGCAGAGCCAATCGTCATGATGGCTGTCGATGGCCTTCTCCCCCGCAAGATCGGAACCGTGAACATTGCCGGCGCGCCATGGGTAGCGCAGCTGATTTCAACGCTGACGATTCAGCTCTTCGTCATTATCTTTTTCCTCAACGAGACCTCTTATAACGCCATGGTGCAGCTAGCTACAATCATGTACCTGCTGCCCTACATCTTCTCCTCGCTGTACCTAGTTCTCTTGGCCGTGCGCGGCAAGGGCCTAACGCACCCACATGCCGGGGTGCGTTTCGACATCTCGGGCCCGGAGGTGAGCCGCCGCGAAAATCGCCGACACTTTTTCATCGGCTTGGTCGCCTTCATCTACTCACTGTGGCTCATCTACGCTGCTGACCCGGTCTACGTGCTGCTTGGTGCACTGGCCGTGGTCCCCAGCATGATTCCTTACGTGGCTACCCGCCTGTACAAGAAGGAACGCGTATTCAACACTTTTGAGTGGTTCGTGGTGGCACTGGTGATTATCGGCGCGGTGGCCGCGGTGTGGGGCTTGGGCACCGGCCGTTTGGTGCTTTAGAAGGCCTCGGGTTCCGAGCGATGTGACAGTACTGCATACGCGATGCAGGTGGTCAGCCAGAGCACGTGGCCGATGGCGCTGATAACGAGGAAAATGCCGCCGGTAATTTCGGCCGCTTCCTCGTTGCCGGACCACCACGTCGGCACGGTGGCTGGCCCAATGTCCCCGAAATCGGGCAGGTTGGCATTGCCCACAATGAAGCCGATAAACAGCAATGCCATTGACACCCACGCCCACTCCAACCGGCTTGGGTAATCAGCGCGGATGAATAGCGGGAGTAACCCGAGCAACACCCAAATGCCAACTAGGAAGATCCCAAACATCACCAACATGAAGGTGAGCCAGCCGCCATTCTCACCGCTGAACTTGATAACCAGGGAGACGGGGATACTGAACAACGCCGCGAACATCCACACCACCATCATGATGATTCGGGGATTAGCTCTACTCGGCCCACTGTGGTTGTTCGCGGCGTTCATTATTTTTCTCCTACGCTAATGACGTTCTTTTTAGTCTTAGCACCGCTGACGTCAACGCGCTCGAGTTCGAACATCGATGCCAAGAAATCCGCCATCCACTGCAGGAGTTCAATGTCTCGCAGCTTGGGGTCAGTGACATTGCGGCCGGCCTTGGGGAAGTTGAGCTGGATGGCCTTGGCCGCCGCGCGGTAATTGGAGCCCGGGAAGAGGCGTTTGAGGCGTACCTGTTTGGAATCCGCCAGCTCCACCGGGTGAACCTTGATGCGGGTGCCCTGCACGGTAATATCGCTGACCCCGGCCCGGCGGGCCTGGTGGCGCAGGCGCGCTACCGCGAGAAGGCGTTCCACAGGCTCCGGGACAGGCCCGTAACGGTCCTGCATTTCTTCCACCACGTGTGCCAGGTCCGCGTTGTCCTTGGACGTTGCAAGCTTGCGGTAAACCTCCAGGCGCAGCCGCTCGGAGTTGATATAGGACTCCGGAATATGTGCGTCCACCGGCAGGTCGATGCGGATTTCCTTTGGCCCTTCGTCCGTGACCACGGGGGTCTCACCGCGGGCAAGCGCTTTGAAGGTCTCTACGGCCTCGCCGACGAGGCGCACGTAGAGATCGAAGCCCACGCCGGCGATGTGGCCGGACTGCTCGGCGCCCAGCACGTTGCCGGCACCGCGCATCTCAAGGTCCTTCATAGCCACGGCCATGCCCGCGCCCAGATCGTTGTTCTGGGCGATGGTGGCCAGACGGTCATAGGAAGTCTCCGTCAGCGTGGCGCCCTTCGGGTAGAGGAAGTAGGCGTAGCCGCGCTCGCGGGAGCGGCCCACGCGCCCGCGCAGCTGGTGGAGCTGGGACAGGCCCATGTGGTGAGCGTTTTCCACGATGAGGGTATTTGCGTTAGCGATGTCCAGGCCGGTTTCCACGATGGTGGTACACACCAGGACGTCGAATTCGCGGTCCCAGAAACCTTGGACGGTGCGCTCAAGCACGTCCTCGTTCATCTGGCCATGCGCGACGACGATGCGCGCCTCCGGCACTAGGTCCCGCAGTTCGCGGGCTTTCTTTTCGATGTCAGCAACTTTGTTGTGGATGAAGAAAACTTGACCGTCGCGAAGCAGCTCACGGCGGATAGCTGCGGCCACCTGCTTATCCTCGTACGCACCCACATAGGTCAGGACCGGGTGACGGTCCTCCGGTGGGGTCAAAATCGTAGACATTTCACGGATGCCCGCCATGGACATCTCCAAGGTGCGCGGAATCGGGGTCGCGGACATGGTGAGCACGTCCACGCTGGCCTTCAGCGCCTTGATGTGCTCCTTGTGCTCCACGCCAAAGCGCTGCTCCTCATCCACCACAATGAGGCCTAGGTTCTTCCAGTGCACGCCTGTTTGCAGCAGGCGGTGTGTGCCGATGACGATATCCACGGAACCATCCGCCAAACCGGCGAGAATCTCCTTGGACTCCTTGGCCGAAGTAAAGCGCGAGAGCACCTCGATATCCACTGGGAAGCCCTGCATGCGCTCGCGGAAGGTATCGGCGTGCTGTTGCGCCAGCAGGGTCGTGGGCACAAGGACCGCCACCTGCTTGCCATCTTGCACCGCCTTGAAGGCTGCGCGCACTGCCACCTCGGTCTTGCCATAGCCCACATCACCGACGACCACGCGGTCCATCGGCACCGTGGATTCCATGTCTTCCTTGACGGCATCGATGGCCAGCATTTGGTCTTCCGTCTCGATGAAGGGGAAGTTATCCTCCATCTCCGCCTGCCACGGGGTATCGGGCCCAAACTGGTGGCCCGGTGCTGCCTGGCGCTTGGCATAAAGCTCCACCAGCTCACCGGCGATCTCGCGCACCGCGGCGCGCGCCTTCTTCTTGGTGTTCTTCCAATCCGAGCCGCCCATCTTGGACAGCGTCGGTGCCTCACCGCCGGTGTATTTGCTTAGCAGGTCCAGCGAATCCATGGGTACCCACAGCTGGTCGGCAGGCTGCCCGCGCTTGGATGCCGCATACTCCAGCACGATGTACTCGCGACGGGAGGTCTCATCACCGGATTGGACGGTGCGCTCGGCCATCTTGAGGAATTTACCGATTCCATGGGTCTCATGCACCACGTAGTCGCCCTGCTTCAAGGCGAGGGGATCCACGCGGTTGCGGCGCTTTGCTGGGCGACGCTTCGCCCCCGCAATATCGCCCACACGGTTACCCGTGAGATCCGTTTCCGTGATGACGACCAACGGCAACACCTCAGCGTCCTTGAGCTTACGCACCTTCGGGAACACCAGACCCGCATGGGACAAGGCCTGGTAGAGGGTGACCTCACCAGGGCTCGGCTCCCACCCAGGAGTGGCCACCTTGGTGGGAATGCCCTTTTCCGCGAAGCGCTCCACCATGCGTTTGATCGCACCCTGCGCAGGGGCAATGAAGGCGGCACGTCCGCCGGCGGTAGTGTGCGCCAGAAGCTGCGCCATCATGGCATCTATCTCTGGGATATCACCACGCGGAGTAGGTCCGGGCTCAAAGTCCAGTGGCAGGGTCTCCGATTCGGCGGCGGCGAACATCCCCGGCGGGGCAAAAGTCCACAGCGGGGACTCGATATTCCGGCACGTCGCCTCCAACGACTCATAGGAGCGGTAACTCGACGCCGAGGTGTCCAAGCCCTCGGCCGCCAGTGGACCATCCGCGCCCATCGCAGCAGCCTCCCAGCCGGCAGCCAAGAACTCCGCATCGGTGGATTCCAGGTCTGCAATGCGGGTGCGGATCTTTTCCGGTGCCACGAGCAACACATGGGTGCCTGCTGCAAGGAGCTCGGGGAGGGTGACGAAGGGCTCGGCGGCAAGCACCGCCAGCACAGCTTCCATACCTTCAGCCGGGATGTGCTCCCCTACTTTGGTCAACAGTTCTGCCAGCGCCGCATTGCCGCCGAACTTCTGCGCCAACTCGCGGGCACGTGCGGCGACCTCATTAGTGATCGGCAGCTCCCGGGCGGGATAGATGGCAACCTCGCCGACCTCAATCTCCGGGATGGCGCGCTGGTCCGCCACGGAGAATTGGCGAATATCCGTAATCTCATCGCCCCAGAACTCCACACGCACCGGGTAATCCGAGGTGGTGGGGAAAACATCGAGAATTCCGCCGCGCGTGGCGTATTCACCGCGCTTGGCCACCATATCCACGTGCTTATAGGCGCGAAACTCCAGCTCCGACAGGATATCAGAAAGCTCGTGCTCATCTTCTTCCTTCAGGAAGATGGGTGCACGCCCCTCCACCTTGCTCAGGATGGGCTGGCAATACCCGCGGGCAGAGGTCACCACCACCTGGGCTTTGCCCGCCCCCACCAGGTCGAGCACACGCGCGCGCTTGCCGACGATATCCGGGGCCGGCGACAACCTCTCATGTGGAAGCGTCTCCCAGGCTGGGAAGTAGGCGACCTTATCCCCCAGCATGGCCGTCAGCTCCGCGGTGAGGTCCTCCGCCTCACGCCCGGAGGCAGTCACCACCAGCACCGGCGCATGGTGTGCCAGCGTACCGATCGCCCACGGGCGCGCCTGGTCAATGCCAGTAATGTGCAATGAGGCTTCCCCCACTTGGGAGGCGAGGCCTTTAAGTTTCGGATCTGAGGCGGCTACCTTGAGCAGCCCGCCCAGCATCGGCGTTGCCACCTACTTAGCTCCCTTCAACTTCGGTGCTGCTTCCATGCCGGAAAGACCATTCCAGCACAAGTTAACGATGTGTGCTGCGACGGTCTCCCGCGAAGGCTCGCGCACGTCCAACCACCACTGCGCTGTGGTGGCCACCATGCCGACGAGCGCCTGGCCGTAGAGCACCGCCAGCTCGGGGTCGAGACCACGGTGTTCGAAGGCCTCACCGAGGATATGCGCAATCTGATTTACCGCCGTGTTCAACAACGTGGAAAAGCTACGCTCCTCTCCCGGCTTGGAGTCACGCACGAGGATCAAGAAACCATCGGTCTCCTCCTCCACGTAGGTCAGCAAGGCGACGACCCCCTGCTCGATGCGCTCGCGCCACGACCCCGTCTGCAGTGAATCCGTCACAACCTTCTCTAACGCGACAAGCTCGCGGTCGATGACGACAGCATAGAGGCCTTCCTTGCCTCCAAAGTGCTCATAGACCACCGGCTTGGACACACCAGCGCGTGCTGCAATGTCCTCAACGCTGGCGCCTTCGAAGCCACGTTCTGCGAAGGCCGCACGTCCTATGGAGATCAACTGCTCACGGCGCTCACGCCCGGTCATCCTTTGTCGAACCATGCCTTCTACTGTATCTCCCCCACTGGACATGGCCCGCACCAGCTAAAAGTAAGCCGCAAGCAACGGGAATGCGAGTCTTGGCCACCTGTTTAGGTCTGATACGCACCCGTCGGGTAACATGTCCCCCAGCGCTCATAATGTGAGCGCGTTTCCCCATGGTGTAATCGGCAACACTACGGTTTTTGGTACCGTCATTCTAGGTTCGAGTCCTGGTGGGGAAGCCGATTAGGATAGCCCGTCTACCTGTTTCTTTGCAGGTTGCGGGCTATTGCGCTGGCGATATCTCGGAACCTGTGGAAACCGCTCCGGGCATTTACAGACCAACAGGTAATCGCATTTGTAGCGCGCCGCACCAATAAAATGCTCGCCCACTGGGCAGAAACCTTTGACGACGTGCTCGAACGTGAATATATCCCGTATCCTACCCCATGTCCGGTGCCTCTGTTTCACTGCAGGGTGAGGATGACAGCGCTGTCCGCGAGCTAGATCGCGAGCCGAACAAATTCGCTGCCGACTCGTCACTAAACAAGCAGGAAGTACGAGAAAACGAGGAGAGGATACCATTGACTGCCCCCGACCAAGTCGCTATGTACACCACCCAAGATGGTAAAGCACACGTAAGACTCCAACTAAAAGACAACGACGCCTGGCTCACCCAGAAGCAGATGGCCGATCTCTTCGACGTCACCACAGCTTCCGTCTCGCATCATATTCAGTCAATCACACGCTCAGGCGAATTAGGTGCAGAAGCTACTTTCAAACAACTTTTGAAAGTACCAGGTCAAACCAGGTCCGTTAATCACTACAACCTAAACATGATTCTCGCCGTTGGCTACCGCGTACGAAGTCCACGCGGCTCACAATTTAGAAAATGGGCCACAGAAGTTCTACGCGAATACCTCACCAAGGGTTTTGCTATCGACGCTCAAAAACTCAAAAACGAAGGTGCTGACACCCACTTCGACGAATTACTTGAAACCATTCGAGAGATTCGAGTCTCCGAACGCCAATTCTTCCGCAAAATCTGTGACGTCATAGCCGCAACCAGCGCTGACTACCAAGAAAAGAAATCATTTAAAGAAGTCCAACAATTCTTCGCAGGGATTCAAAACCGACTTCACTTCGCCACCCACGGCCGAACCGCAGCAGAGCTAATCTGGGAGCGCGCAGACCGCACCAAGCCATACGCTGGGCTCACGACGTGGGGCGGAGAATCGCCTCACAGGAGCGACATGGGCATTGCGAAAAACTTCCTTACCGAAGACGAAGCTAGGCGTATGCGCAGGCTCACCACAATGTATTTAGACTATGCAGAAGACCAAGCCGAGATGGGAAAGACCATGCTCTTGAAAGATTGGGTGGAAAAAACGGAATCCTGGCTCGTCTTCAATGAACGCGAAGTCCTCAAAGGATACGGGAAGAGGAAGCACAAGCAGGCAGTAAACAAAGCTGAGGAAGAATGGAATGCCTACCAGAGCCAACTCGATTATAAGGTCAACGAAATAGACATGAAAGCTCTAGAAGCCGAAATCAAGACCTTGAAACAGGATAAGGATTAAATTGATTAATCTTGATGTCCTGGTTTATGCAGCGCAGGTCCGAAACTGTACCCTCCTCACAAGCTACGCAACAAGGGGTGGATAACGACATCTAGCTATGCGCCCCCTAAGATACATGAGCATCACGCGGTGGCAGTCGCCCGAGAAGTGATCGAGAAGCAGGTTGAGCGCAGTAAAGATCTTGGTCCGAAAGCACTATCGCGGACCAAACAGCGTAGCGGGCAGCTGCGTGCCCCGGGCACCGTGCATGGTTCGACGGAGCGATGACGCGTATGTTGAAAAGCGAAGGAACACATCGAGAAAGCGCTGGACGAGGGCCTCTGGGGCCGCGTGGTACTGACCGTATTGAGCAAGTCATAGGTTCAAATCTCACGAGAACCTATTTGCGTTTTCTGTTCCCTCGCCTAAAGCCCCTAATTTCAGCTTTCCGCGCTATCGATGCCACCTGCGCCGCGGTGTAGTTCAAGGGAGCAATGCCGGCTCGCGGAAGCACCCATCCGCGCCAATACGCCATAACTGCTAGGCCAAAGCCCACGAAGGGCGAGATGACCATGCCGAGGGCAAACTGGTCGAAATACGCGAAGGATGCCATCACGATTCCTGTAAGCACCGCCGGCACGGCATAGAGCGGGCTGCCGCCAAAGACCGAGGGAATCTGGCCGGAAGCAACATCGCGCACCATTCCGCCACCCACTGCGGTCAAGACGCCCAAGAATACGCAGGCAATAAACGGCATTCCATGAGTCAGCGCCTTCACGCAGCCAGTTGTGCACCACACGCCCAAGATGACAGCATCCGCGTGCTCGAGGAAGATCTCCCAGGCCTTGCCCTTTAGGTCCGTCAAGAAAGCAATGAGCGCACCCACACACGCCAGTGTGAGATACAGCGGATCAGAGATAGCCGCTGCCGGGCCGCTAGCGATCAGCATGTCACGGATCATGCCGCCAGCCAGCGCCGAAAAGAGCGCCAGGAAGACGAAGCCAATAATGTCGAATTCCCTACGGCGTGCAATCGTTCCACCGATAATGCCATTGAGCACCACACCGATGAGGTCAAAGACCTGGTACAGGGAATGGATGAGGGGGTCGACGTCCTGAATCACAGATACTGACCCTAGCGTACTGCTCACATCATGATGGTGAATTTGATTCAGTTCACTATCCCCGTGCCGCCTCAGTGTGATTCAAAGGAACCCTACTGACGGTCGTCTTTACCAAATGTGCAGACCTGGAAGTACAGACCCCCAGGTGGGCGTCGTGAAGCACCAACACATTGCTTGGCGACGCACGGGGCGAGTCTGCACTTTGGCAAGTTTCAAGCTCCTCCGCATCGGCACCCCGCTGGCACAGCTCAGCGCTAGCCGGCCGTGCCTACGAGCGAATCGTGAAAGGTTAGGCCCTCGCCTCCGGCGTCGCATAGGGGCTGCGGGAGGAGTCCACCACCTGTCCCGCGTGGGCGGAGTGGGCGGTGGCGGTTTGGTCGAAGACTAAGGCGGCGGGTTTGACGCGCACGTCGGGTTTCTCGCCTTTATTGACCATGACGTACTGCCCCATCATTCCCTCGTCCTCATGCAGCAGCATGTGGCAGTGGTACATATACGGAATGGTCTTATCCGGGAAGTGGCCGAACTCCACCAGCAGGCGCGCGGTTACCTTCGGCGGAAGGTTCACAATGTCCTTCCACCCGGAGTTGAAGACATCCATTTTCTCATCGCCGTCCCAGTCAAGAACCTTGAAGCGGGCGTTGTGGATGTGGAAGTTGTGCGGCCAATCAGAGTTCTCATTGGTCACGGTCCAGATCTCCGGGGCATCGTGGTCGATGACGGTATCCACGCGTGCCATGTCCATCTGCTCACCGTTGATCATGAAGGTGTTGAGCACGAACTCACGCTCTTCAAGGCCCTGCGTGGACGGGGTCTTCGCCGCAGCGGGGTCAAGCGTTGCCGGCAGGGCGGGGGCTTCGGGCGCGGACTCTTCCGGCCCGGAAATGGTGAGCAGGTCGAAGGAATCTTGGAAGCCGAAGTCAGCCGCATCCTTGTCCTTGGGCACCCCGAAGTTATCCTTGCGCGGCACCGAGCGCAGCTGTACCTCCTCGCCGGGCTCCAGGTCCACGATGATTTCGGCGCGCTCGCCGGGGCCGAGGAAGAGGGAGTCGACTTCCACGGGGGCGTCGAGAAGCCCCGTGTCCGTGGCGATGACGTGGAAGGGGCCGTTTGTAAGCTCCAGTGTGTAGAAGCGCATCGAAGCGCCGTTGAGCAGGCGCAGGCGGACCCGGCGCGTGGTGGCGTCGAAGCGCGCATTGGTGATGCCGTTGACCAGAGGCGTGGTGCCCAGAAGGCCCAGGGTGTTATCGCTCTTTTCATCAATCTGGCCGTCATCGGTAAACTTGGCATCCATGATGACTACCGGGATGTCATCCACGCCGTAGTCCTGTGGAATGTCGAGGTTATCGGCCACATCGTCATCGATAAGGAACATGCCCGCCAACCCGCGGTAGGCATGCGTGGCCGTGGCCATGTGCGGGTGCGGGTGGTACCACAGCGTGGCCGCGGGTTGGATGATCTCCCACTCGGGCTTCCAGGTCTTGCCCACCTCAATCGGCGAGTGCGGGCCGCCATCCGAGTAGGCCGGCAGCTTCATGCCATGCCAGTGCACCGTGGTCATTTCAATAAGGTCGTTGGTGATCTCCGCGCGGACTTTTTCACCGCGGCGGGCGCGCAGCGTGGGCCCCAGGAAGGCGCCGTTGAAGCCCCACGTCCGCGTGCGGTCGTTGCCGGGGAGGATCTCCGAGTAGCCGTCTTGGACGGTGAGCTTGAATACGCGTGTGCCGTCGACAACCTCTCCTTCCTCCACGGGCGGGATGGGCAGAGCGCGCGGCTCGCCGTCGTAGCCCAGCGGCTCCGGCTGATTCTTCGATCCCGAGGTGGAACAGGCGCTCAGCCCCATCACGGCGGCACCGGCGACAGTGAGCACGGAACCCTGGACGAACATACGGCGGGATACTGTAGGGCGAGCGGAGATAGACATGCCTCCCAGGATAGAGATCAGGTGAACCTTAGGGCCCAGATAAGGCCGAGCCGGGCTTAAGATCACAGTCATGGCTTCGCGTTCTGCATCTCCCCACGGCTCCTCACCCTCCAACGAGTCCGCCAATGCCCGCCGCTTCGTCTGGTCGAACGGCCTGCAGGGCGTGGGCGATCAATTGCTCTCTGGAAAGACAGTCCTGCCCTGGCTGTTCAGTGTGGCCGGGGTCCCAGGCTTCTTCACCGGCCTGCTGGTGCCCTTGCGCGAGTCCGGTTCCATGCTCCCCCAAGCCGCCTGGACTCCGTGGGTGCTCACCCACCCAGCTCGCAAGCGCCTGTGGGTGCTGGGCTCGGTGGGCCAGGGTCTGTGCGCGGCGATCATCGCGGCGGCTGCCGTGCTTGTCGAAGGCCCCCTCCTCGGCCTCATCGTCTGCCTCGCCCTTGCGGCGCTTGCCGTACTCCGCGCGCTGTGTTCACTGACCGGCAAGGACGTGCAAGGCCGCACCATCTCCAAGGGGCACCGCGGAGTGGTGACCGGTCGCGCTACACAGCTCGGCGGCGCAGTCACCCTTATTACTGGTGTCATCCTCGCTGTACTAGGTGAGCTCCCGCGCTGGGGTTTGGCGGCGTTGCTGGCCATCGGCGCAGCCACGTGGTTCCTGGCGGCAGCGGTCTTTCGCGGCATCGAGGAGCCGGTGCCAGAAAACTCCGGCCGGGAAGGTATGAACCGCAGCTGGTGGAAGGATACCTGGCAGCTATACACCCAGGATGCGCGCTTCCGCAGCTTCGTCAACGTTCGCGCCCTGCTGCTGGTGTCTGCCCTATCCACCTCCTTCATCGTGGTGCTTTCACAGAGCATCGGCTCGCAGGCTTTGAGTGGGCTCGGTGGCTTCGTCTTGGCCTCGGGCTTGGCCAGCCTCGTGGGCGGCCGTGTATCCGGTGTGCTCTCTGATAAGTCGTCGCGCTTGGTCATGTCCTGGGCCGCAGGTGCCGCGGCGATCATCTTGCTGGCCATCGTGGCCTGTGCGGCGTGGGCACCGACAGCGGTAAGCATGTGGGCGCTTCCCCTCGGATTTTTCCTGGTCAACCTGGCGCACGCTGCCATTCGCGTAGCGCGCAAGACCTATGTGGTGGATATGGCGGGCGAGGATAAACGCACCCGCTACGTCGGGGCCGCGAACACCATGATGGGCGTCATCCTCCTCGTGATCGGCGGTATCTCCGCCGTGATCGCTTTGGCTGGCCCCTCGGCGGCCATTTTGTTCCTGGCCTGCATCGGGCTACTTGGAGCATGGCGTGCCCGCGCACTTCCGGAGGTATCACGCGGAAAATAGGACGTACGCGTTATGATGAAAAAAGTAAGTCCTGACATCCCCAATCACAGGAGAAGCACACACTCGTGGCTGAAGTAACTAACTGCGCCGCCATCGTCCTTGCTGCAGGCGCAGGTACCCGCATGAAATCCTCAACCCAGAAGACGTTGCATGAGATTGGCGGGAGGTCACTTCTCGGCCACGCCCTCCACGCAGCCGCTGGCCTGCACCCAGAGCACCTCGTGGTCGTCGTGGGCCACCAGCGCGACCAGGTCTCCCCTGCCGTCGATGCCATCTCCGAGGAGCTGGACTGCGCGGTCTCCCAGGCCATCCAGGAAGAGCAGAACGGTACCGGCCACGCCGTGCAGTGCGGCCTGAGTGCATTGCCTGATTTCGATGGCACCGTCATCGTGACTAACGGTGACGTTCCCCTGCTACGCCCGGAGACCCTGCGTCAGCTGCATGAGGCCCACACCGGCGAAGCTAACGCCGTGACCGTGCTGTCCATGACTCTGGAGGATCCCACCGGTTACGGCCGCGTGCTGCGCGCCGAGGATGGTTCTGTCACCGCCATCGTGGAGCAGAAGGATGCCTCCGAAGAGCAGCGCGCGGTGCGCGAGGTCAACTCCGGCGTCTTCGCATTCGATGGGGCCGTGCTTCGCGACGCCCTGACGAAGCTCAACTCCGATAACGCCCAGGGTGAGCTCTACATCACCGATGTGCTGGAGATCGCCCGCGAGGCCGGCCACCGCGTCGGCGCGCACGTTGCTGCTGATCCGGAGGAGCTCTCCGGTGTCAACGACCGCGTGCAGTTGGCCGCGGCCGGCCGCCTTCTCAACCGCCGTGTGGTCGAGGAAGCCATGCGTGGCGGCGCCACCATCGTTGATCCCGATACCACTTGGATCGGCGTCAACGTGACCATTGGCCAGGACGTTGTCATTCACCCCAATACCCAGCTGTGGGGTGCGACGACCATCGCCGATGGCGCCGAGATTGGCCCCGACACCACCCTGACCAATATGCAGGTCGGAGCAGGTGCCAGCGTGGTGCGCACGCACGGCTTCGACTCCGTCATTGGCAGCAATGCGCAGATTGGCCCGTTCACCTACATCCGCCCCGGCGTCATCGTGGGTGAAGAAGGCAAGCTGGGCGGCTTCGTCGAGGCGAAGAAGGCCCAGATTGGCCGCGGTACCAAGGTTCCCCACCTGACCTATATCGGCGATGCAACCGTGGGTGACTACTCCAACATTGGTGCCTCCTCCGTCTTCGTCAACTACGACGGCGTCAACAAGCACCACACCACCATCGGCAGCCACGTGCGCACTGGTTCGGACACCATGTTCATTGCTCCCGTTACCGTCGGTGATGGCGCCTACTCCGGTGCGGGTACAGTAATTAAGGACGACGTTCCCCCGGGAGCGCTCGCGGTCTCCGGCGGCAAGCAGCGCAACATCGAAGGTTGGGTACAAAAGAAGCGCCCGGGCACGCCGGCAGCGGAAGCAGCCGACAAGGCACAGGACGCCAAGGCTGACGACCAGACCACTAACTAACGACAAGTAAAGGGATATCTACTGATGACTGGCAAGGTTACCGGCAGCAGCAAGAACATGATGCTCTTCACCGGGCGCGCTCACCCGGCGTTGGCTGAGGCTGTGGCCAAGGAGCTCAAGACCGATCTGGTTCCGACCACCGCCCGCGATTTCGCCAACGGTGAGATCTTCATTCGCTTCGAGGAGTCCGTCCGTGGTGCAGACTGCTTCGTGATGCAGTCCCACACCCAGCCGCTCAACAAGTGGCTGGTAGAGCAGCTCATCATGATTGACGCGCTCAAGCGCGGCTCCGCCAAGCGCATCACCGCCATCCTGCCCTTCTACCCGTACGCACGCCAGGACAAGAAGCACCTGGGCCGCGAGCCTATCTCCGCCCGCCTAGTGGCAGACTTGCTGGCCGCTGCCGGTGCCGACCGCATCGTGTCCGTGGACCTGCACACCGACCAGATTCAGGGTTTCTTCGATGGCCCGGTTGATCACATGCACGCGATGCCGATCCTGACCGACTACATCAAGTCCAAGTACCCCATGGACAACCTGGCCGTGGTCTCCCCCGACGCCGGCCGCGTGAAGGTGGCGGAGAAGTGGGCACACGAGCTTGGTGACGCTCCACTCTCCTTCGTTCACAAGACCCGCTCTACCACCGAAGCCAACAAGACTGTGTCTAACCGCGTCGTCGGTGACGTGGAGGGCAAGGACTGCATCCTGCTCGATGACATGATTGATACCGGCGGCACCATCGCGGGCGCAGTCCGCGTGCTCAAGGAAGCCGGCGCCAAGTCCGTGGTTATTGCCTGTACCCACGGTGTCTTCTCCGACCCGGCTCGCGAGCGCCTGTCCGAGTGCGGCGCTGTCGAGGTCATCACCACCGATACCCTGCCGCAGTCCACCGAGGGCTGGGACAACCTTACGGTGCTGTCCATCGCCCCGCTGCTGGCCCGCACCATCCACGAGATTTTCGAGAACGGTTCTGTGACCACGCTGTTTGAGACTCACTAGATTTGGTTCTGCGACAACGCTGCTGCTAAAATCTTGTGCGTCTCGGCGAGGGAGAAATCCGTTATCGACGCGATAGCACAAGTTAAGCAGTGAATCTTGTATTTAAGCCTGCGATGACTCGTCCAAGACGTCCATCGGCAGGCTTTTGTCGTATCTACACGGTCCTTCAACAGCCCTTGCCGCACAACGATACTTTTAAGGAGATTTACTTATGGCTTCTGAGCGCCCCGTAGTGAAGGCTGAAGTCCGTTCTGAGTTTGGCAAGGGCTTCGCTCGCCGTCTGCGCGCTGCCGGCAAGGTCCCGGGCGTTGTCTACGGCCACGCCGTCGACGTTCTGCACTTCGCCGTTGACCGTCTGGAAATGACCGCAGTCGTCCGTAACCAAGGTGTTAACGCCGTGTTCGAGCTGGAGCTCGAGGGCGAGCAGCACCTCGTCATGGTCAAGCACATCGACCAGAACGTCCTGACCTTCAACATCGACCACATCGACCTGCTCTCCATTAAGCGTGGCGAGAAGGTTGAGGTTGAGGTTCCGCTCGCCATCGAGGGCGAGCCGGCTCCGGGCCTCATGTTCATCCAGGATGCCGACGTGCTGCTGGTCGAGTCCGACGTACTCAACATTCCGGAAGAGATCGCCGTGTCCATCGAGGGTCTCGAGGATGGCACCGTGGTCACCGCTGGCGACATCACCCTGCCGGAGGGCACCACCCTCGTGGCCGAGGAAGACACCGTCATCGTCTCCATCTCCGAGCCGGAGGTTGATGAGGACGTCGAGGCTGCTGCTGAGGCTGCCGAGGAAGGCGGCGCTGAGGCTGGCGCCGAGTCCGTAGATGAGGGAGCTTCCGAGGAGAAGAAGGACGAGGAGTAAATCCTCCCCCCTCACCTATTTAGCGCACCGCGCCTGTTCCCCTACTTTCTGGGGCGGGCGCGGTTCGCCGTTTTAGCCCTCGCGCTGTTTAGAATGGGCAGCGTGAATTCTTCTCCCTTTCTCGTCGTTGGTCTAGGAAACCCCGGACCGAAGTACGCCGGTACCCGCCACAACATTGGCTTTGACGTGGCTGATGAACTAGCCCACGAGCTGCTGACTTCCTTTTCCGTTCATAAGAAGACAAACACGGATGTCGCCGAAGCGCGGCGTGGGGACGCCAAGGTGATCGTCGCCAAGCCGCGCAGCTTTATGAACTTGTCCGGCGGCCCCACCAAGGCCCTTGCCCAGTACTTCAACGTTCCGCATGATCACATCATCGTTGTCCACGATGAGCTGGAGCTTGACTTCGCCGCCATCAAGCGACGCCTCGGCGGCGGAGACCACGGCCACAATGGCCTGCGTTCCACCACGAAGTCTTTGGGTACTAAGGACTATCAGCGACTTTCAGTGGGTATAGGCCGACCACCTGGCCGCATGGACCCAGCCGCGTTTGTTCTCAAGCCGTGGAGCAAACAGGAAGCCCAAGAGATTCCCATCGTCTGTGCTGATGCGGTAGATGAGATTCTTCGCGCGTTAGACTAGCCGGCATGAAGCTCGCTACTCTCCGCACCAGTTTTGGCACCTGCGCTATCCGTATTGACGGCCCCAACGTGGGCACCGAACTGGATTATGAGGATGTCGGCGAATTGCTGGCCAGTCCAGACTGGCGTAAAGCCGCGCAGCTCTCCGGCGAGCCGGTGGTTTTTGACAACGCCGACCTCGCCCCCGTCCTCCCGAACCCGGGCAAGATTATCTGCGTTGGCGTCAACTACGCCAAGCATGCGCGGGAGATGGGGAGAGAACTTCCCACACAGCCCACGCTCTTCATCAAGTTCCCGGAGGCTCTGACCGGCCCCTTCGACGATGTCTATATTCCGGACTATGCCACGAAGAAACTGGACTACGAAGGAGAGCTCGCCGTAGTCATGGGCCGCCGCGCGCACCGGGTGAGCGTGAAAGATGCGCTGGATTACGTGGCTGGCTATGCCATTATGAACGACTACACTCTGCGGGATTATCAGCGCGCAACTACGCAGTTCCACGCCGGCAAATCCTTCTACCGCACCGCTGGATTTGGACCATGGTTGACCACGGCTGATGAATGGGCCCCGGGCAAAGCCGCACGGCTTAGGACGAGCGTCGACGGCGACGTGCGCCAAGATGACAACACTGATGATCTCATCTTCTCCGTGGCCGAGCTCATCGCCTTCTGTTCCTCCCTCTACCCTCTTAATCCGGGCGATGTCATTGCCACCGGAACCCCGGAAGGCGTGGGCTTCGCGCGCGGTGACCAGGCGCTGCTGGGCGACGACTCCCGCACCCGCATCAGCATCGAAGGTCTTGGGGAAATCGAAAACATCACGCGCTTCGGTGAGCCACCCGCTGCTGGTGGCTGCGGCGACGACTGCTCTTGTCACGGCCGTTAACATTCAGGCCACATACAGGATCTTCAGCGAACACGGCCTGATTTCGATACGGTGGAGCCCACATTTCCCCCGATTAACTGAGAAGGATGAGCCTTAGTGACTCTTCGTTCCCGCTTTACCGCCGCCGGCATCGCGCTCTTCGTGAGCACCGCGCTGGTTGCGTGCTCTTCAAATAAAGAGGCCGATCCCGCCCCGACGCCGACTCCCGCGCCTGTGGAAACCGTGACGGAAACAGCCGCAGCGACAGACACGGATGCGGACGACGATGCCGATGCTCAGCAGCCTGCGGACACGGCTGGCGCTGGGGCCACTGGAAACACAGAAAACTCCGGGATGCTCAGCGGCGACGAAGCATTCAAGAAAGCCTTAGCCCACGCCGGCGTTGATGCCCAGGCCGTCACGGAAAAGGAAGTCGACTACGACGATGGCGACGACGGCAAGGGCCCGCACTGGGAGATTGAATTCAAGGCCAACGGCCAGGAACACGAGCTGGATGTCGACGCCGCCAGCGGAGCGGTAACGCAACACGAGGTTGACTGATCACAAGCTCCATCAGACCCACATTTCTAACCCCCGCGGTTAGTCATTTTCCCAGCTAAGGGGTAAATTTAAAGGTATGAGTTCACAGTCTAAGAAGTCTGCCACCAAGCCGCCGAAGCTTGACAAGCAAGCCTATGAGGACGAGCTTAAGCGCCTCCAAGCCGAGCTCGTCGAGATGCAGCAGTGGGTCGTTGAGACCGGTGCCCGCGTGGTCATCATCATGGAAGGCCGCGACGCCGCCGGCAAGGGTTCGGCCATCAAGCGCATTACGCAATACTTGAACCCGCGTACGTGCCGCATCGAAGCGCTGCCCAAGCCCACCGACCGCGAGGCGGGCCAGTGGTACTTCCAGCGCTACGTTGAGAAGCTGCCTACCGCTGGTGAGATCGTCATCTTCGACCGTTCCTGGTACAACCGCGCCGGCGTGGAACGCGTCATGGGCTTTTGCTCCCAGCAGGAGTACGTGCGCTTCCTCCACCAGGCCCCGCAGCTAGAGCACATGCTCATCGAAGATGGCATCATTCTGCTTAAGTACTGGTTCTCCGTCTCTGACGAGGAGCAGCTCGCGCGCTTTAAATCCCGCCGCAACGATCCGCTGCGCCGCTGGAAGCTCTCCCCCATGGACCTGCAGTCCATCACTCGCTGGGAAGACTACTCGCGTGCCAAGGACGAAATGTTCGTCCACACGGACACCCCCTCCGCCCCCTGGTACACGGTCGAATCCGAGGATAAGAAGCGCTCACGCATCAACGTGATCAACCACATCCTCAAGATGGTTCCCTACCAGCACGTGGAGCAAGACGTACCGGAGATTCCGAGCCGCCCCGAGCTCGAGGCCGAATACGTCCGCCCGCCGCGCAACGACTTTGCCTACGTCCCGGATGTCGCAGCCGACTTGGAGCGTGCCAAGGTCAATGGCAACGGCAAGAAGCAGGGCAAGAAAAAGAAGGCCAAGAAGGACAAAAAGAAGAAGTAGTACTTTCGACATGTACTACCATGGCCGACTATGAGCTCTTCCCGCACCGCGCGTACCTTTCTGTCCTCGGTGCATTTGGGGGACGCGCTACTCGCAGGAGTCGCGGGGCTCGTAGCGGCCTTTTATTGTGCCTTGGCATTTTCCTCCCCCGGAACGGTGGAAGTTGTCGAGGCTCTCTTGTCGCTACTGTTCATACCGCTTTTCTTAGTCTGGCGCTCGAAGCCTGTCGTGAGCGCAACAGGATTCCTAGTTCTGCTCCTGGCCTGGGCTGTCATATGGATGAACCAGCTCCCCACCAATAGCGGCCTCACCCCATGGGCGTTGACCGCCCCCATGGCCGTGTACACCACCTCGCGGTACATCACCCAGAGGCTGATTCCGCGGGTGGTTCTGTTCATCACCGTGATCGGTACCTTTATCTCCCCCTTCATGTGGCGCATCGACACTGAGACCTACCTTCTGCGCTATGAGGTCGACACACCCTTCCTTGCCATGGTGGTGGCTCACTGGGCGGTGCTGGGAAGCACGTATTTCATCGCTGCCCGGTATTTTGACCGTGATCGCCAACGGGAGATACTAGCGCGCGAGCGCTTCCACCAAGCACAAGAAGAAGAACGCCTCCTCATTGCACGGGAACTTCACGATGTCCTTGCCCATTCCCTCACCCTGATTAAGGTTCAGGCTAATGCAGGCATCATTGCAGCGACTGCGGACTCCGGCGCGGCTGAAGAAGCACTTCTTTCGATCCGCGATAATGCGGATACCGCCCTGCGCGAGGTTCGCGGAATCGTCGCTGCCTTGCGCTCACCCCGACCCACGGCTCTGGAGCCTGCTCAACAACTTGAGCACATCGAAGGAATCCTCGAAGGCTTCCGCGCTGCTGGGCTGAAAGTCGACGCAAACCTCCCAGCTGAATACGCCGTGCCGTCGTTGGTGCAGATGGCATTGGTGCGCATTACCACGGAGGGCTTGACGAATGCTCTGCGCCATCAGGGCGTCGGCACGCATGTCGTGGTTGAGCTTGTACTTGATGACGCCGCCGCGCTCACCCTCACCTCCACCAATCTTCATCCCACGCCAAGCAACGTCGCGGGCAGCGGCGTGGGCTTAGTCGGAGTGGCGGAACGAGCCCGTTCGCTCGGCGGTCGCCTCGACTATTCCGGCGATGCTCATTCCTTTTCCTTGCACGCACAGATACCGATGAAGGAGACCAAGGATGCCACACAGCAGATCTAGAATCCGCGTCTTATTGGCCGATGATCAAGCAATGCTGCTCTCAGCGTTGTCTACCATCCTCACTGCGCAAGAAGACATCGAGGTCGCGGCCACCGCGGCCACGGGGGCGGATGCCGTGGCAGCAGCACTAAGCCACCACATTGATGTGGCTATCCTCGACATTCGCATGCCCGGCATGGACGGCATCGGAGCGGCTCAAGCCATACTCGAGCGCAAGCCCGAGTGCCGCATCATCATGCTCACCACATTCAATGATGAAGAACTCGTGGCGCGGTCCATCTCCGCTGGCGCCCACGGCTTCCTGCTGAAGGATGCCGACCCAGAGGTTCTTGTGACCGCCGTTCGCAACGTGGCGCAAGGAGAATCGGTGCTGGCCGCCGGGGTAACCGGCCCAGTGCTGGAGGCTTATCGCTCGGCGCTGACGCGCGAAAACCTCAGCGCCCAGGAACGCCAAGGACTCAGTCTTGTAACACGCCGCGAGATGGAAGTGCTTTCGCTCATCGCGCGTGGTGCTACAAATGCGGAGATAGCCGCCGACATGGTCATCGCAGAAACCACGGTGAAAACTCACGTCTCCGCGCTCATGTCTAAACTCGCCGCACGTGACCGAGTGGCCCTCGTTCTCTTAGCGCAGCGTGCTGGGGTTGCCTAAGCTCCTACCACGGTAGGAGGTCTGCTCGCTGAAGACCATCATGCAGGCGGATTCCTTTATGATGAGCCCCGGCGATACTGCATTTTATGAATTGCGATATCTCTTTTGAGCACATCTCGAAGTCTTTTGGTCTGCAACGAGTCCTCGATGATGTTTCCTTCCGCATCTCCCCGGGCCGCGTGCATGCGCTCCTCGGGCGCAACGGGGCAGGAAAATCGACGCTCTTTTCCATCCTCTTAGGTCTCCTGCCGCCTGACTCAGGCTCCATCAACGTGGCGGGCCAACCTTGGAACCGCAATGTGCTTCGCCGCATTGGTGCCTCAGTGAACGGGCCAGCCTTTTATGGCCATCTGTCTGCCTCGGCGAATCTTCGCGTTCACGCTCGACTTCTGGGCCTTCCTGATTCCGAGATTGACCGGGTTCTCTCCATCGCTGGGCTCAACGGCGTTGGCTCCAAGAAGGCGAAATCCTTTTCCACTGGTATGAAGGCCCGCCTGGCGTTAGCGCAAGCTCTCCTCGGCGATCCAGAGGTACTTGTTCTTGATGAGCCCCAGAATGGCCTCGATCCCCAAGGCATCATGGAATTGCGAGAGCTACTACAACAACTAGCCGCGGCTGGGCACACCGTTATCGTCAGCTCCCACCAGCTTGGAGAGGTCCTGCACCTTGCCCATGACATCACCGTCTTGGCCGAGGGCACGATTCGCTATTCCGGTTCCCTGCACGAGCTAGCTCCACGTGGTCAGTTGGAGGAGGAATTCTTCCGACTTACCTCACCTGGCCACCCCTCCCAAGCGCCTACCAACCGGGAAGGAGAGTCACGTGCCTAAGCACACTACTGCTCCTCGCCCGAGTTACCTTTCAGCAGAACTACTGCGCAGCCGTGGAAGCACCTTACAGTGGTTGCCTTTACTTGCTCTACCGCTGGTCATCATGACGGTGATCTTCTCATCTATGGCATCGGTGCACAGTGATGCCACAGGCGTCTTGACTTGGCAATCCTTATTTGTTACTGGCATGTACGCCCCACTTGTTGCGCTATTCGCTGCGATCCCAGAACACCGTGAAGCCGTTACCCGCAGCGGCGGGACGCAGTGGAGAAACCTCAACCCGCGTCGGGAGAACGCTGTCCGGCTTCTCGTCGTCATTGCCAGCATTGCGCTCTTCCACATGCTGAACTTTGGTGGTTCCTGGCTCGCTGTCGCCATTCAGGGGCGCGAGAACCACGAGCTTATCCTCGTAGCCGGGCTTTATTCTTTCCTTGGTGCACTTGGCATTGCCGGGCTTTCCGCTGCCTGTGCCCGCCGACTGGGCTTCGCCTTTACACTGGTTGCTGCGGCCCTGTGGCAAATACTCAGCATCCTTCCGAACACTGTTGAATCAGGCAAGTGGTGGGCCTTTCCCCCAGCATGGCCACAACGACTGCTTTTACGCGCATTGCGTATTCACCAGAACTCGGTGCCGCTTGAACCACACGACCCACTTCTAAACAGCAGTCCACTACCGGCTTTCATATTGTGCGTCATCCTCGCCGTGCTCGGAGCATTAGCCGCGGTCTACACGCCGCGACGATACCGGCCAATGTTCTCGCTGCGACACCGTTTCGCGCGTTTTACAACGGCCCAGGCTGACGCCGACGTGGCTGATACCACCGTGGAAAAAGCCCAAGTATGGCAGCCAACGAACCACCCACGTGCGGCGGCACAGTCCTCGCTGTGGTCTACGCTGCTAGGACTCCACCGTGCAGCTTTTAGCCCAGCGGTTTTCTCTTGCCTGATGCTCAGCACTCTGGCGCTAGGCTTTGTCGCCCTGCAATATCCTGCTAACTACGTCGAAGGTTTCTTTTACTTCTTTCTGCTGCCGGTCGGCGCAGGTATTTTGCCTGTCCTCGTATGGCCGCGCATGTCAGATTCGTGGCCGCTGGTGTATATGGAAACACGGTTCGGTACACCCGGAATCCTCATGTGGTTTTTGTCCGTCATCGTGGCGGTTTGCGCTGCCGCATACCTGGCCAGCGCGCTCGCAGGTGGTGATGGCGCTGCACAGTTTTCCGCTTTGCCCCTTGCGGTTGGGGTGGGCTATGTCATCGCAGCTGTATCACTCATTCTGGTGATTCGCTTCGGCACTGTGAGCGCTATCGCTCTCACAATCGTAGGGACGATTGTCTCCGTCACCTTGGGCGGCGATGTCTTGGCAGATACTGGTCTGTGGGTACTCGCCTTCCCCGCCTGGCCTTTGGTTGCGCACTCACCTTTGCGCTATGCCGTCGCTGTGCTGTTGGCCGCAGTGCTTGGTGTGGCCGCAACATTGCGCGCACGGCATTTACTCCATACTCGAGCGCTGTCTTCCCGCTAAAACTGACCAATCTGTCGAAAACAGTCTAGATTTTTCGGCCCCTACTTTTGGCAGATCGGGCAGTTGTGCGTGTGAAGCATCCTGGCAAGCTTAGGGATGAATCGATAACGACCCCAAAACAACGAAACACCGCCCGCGCCATGTGGCGAGAGCGGTGTTAGCTATCTAGCTCTTAGAGCTCAGAAACATCGACGCGCTTCGGGTAGACCACCGGGCGGGCACCGGCCATGTCCTCGACGATGCGGATGACCTGGTTGGAGTAGCCGAACTCATTGTCGTACCACACGTAAAGCACGAGGTGCTTGCCGGAGGAGATGGTGGCGAGACCATCGACCACACCGGCGTGGGTAGAGCCCACGAAGTCAGAGGACACAACTTCCGGAGAAGCGATGTAGGAGATCTGCTGGCGCAAGTCAGAGTGCAGGGACACGTTGCGCAGGAAGTCATTGACCTCGTCGCGGTCAGCTTCCTTCTCCAGCTCGAGGTTGAGCACAGCCATGGACACATCCGGGGTGGGAACGCGGATAGCGTTACCGGTGAGCTTGCCCTCGAACTCCGGCAGAGCCTTGGACACGGCCTTGGCTGCACCGGTTTCTGTGAGCACCATGTTCAGGCCAGCTGCGCGACCGCGGCGGTCACCCTTGTGGAAGTTATCGATGAGGTTCTGGTCGTTGGTGAAGGAGTGTGCGGTCTCCACATGGCCATGAACCACGCCGTAGCGGTCGTTGATGACCTTGAGCACTGGGGTGATGCCGTTGGTGGTGCAGGATGCGGCGGAGAGGATCTGGTCGGAGTCCTCGATGTCGCCGTGGTTGATGCCGTAGACAATGTTCTTCAGATCGCCCTTGCCCGGAGCGGTGAGCAGCACGCGAGCCACACCCTTGGACTGCAGGTGCTGGGACAGTCCCTCACGGTCGCGCCACACACCGGTGTTGTCGACGACGATGGCGTTGTCGATGCCGTACTTGGTGTAGTCAATGTCCGCCGGGTCATTGGCATAAATCATCTGAATCTTGGTGCCGTTGGCCCAGATGACCTCGTTCTCCTCGTCAACAGCGATGGTGCCGTTGAAGGCACCGTGGACGGAGTCACGGCGCAGGAGGGAGGCGCGCTTGAAGATGTCAATGTCGCCCTTCTTGCGCACGACGATAGCGCGCAGGCGCACGCCGCCGTAGGCAGCCTCGCGGGCGATGAGGATGCGAGCCAGCAGGCGGCCGATGCGACCGAAGCCGTAGAGAACGACGTCGGTGGATTCCTTATCCACACCGGCACCGACGAGATCGACGAGGGTCTCCTCGAGGTAGTTGCGCAGGTTATCGGAGCCGGATTCCTCGAAGCCAGTGGCCAGGCGGCCCAGGTCAATGGAAGCGGTGCCCAGGTTCATCGAGCACAGTTCCTTGAGAATAGGCAGGGTCTCTGCGGTGGAAAGCTCGCGCTCAGCGATGCGGCGGGCGTAGCGGTGCGCCTTGATGATGTCGATGTCGGTCACGCCGATGAGCAGACGGCCGTAGATAGAGGTGACAACGTTATTGTTGCGGTGCAGCTGGTGGATGAGCGGGATCATCTCTTGGGCCAGCTCCAGGCGCTCGTTCCAATCCTCGTGCCCAATGTGCGCGTTCGAAGTCACGTGCTTTGTATCCTTTACTCGTCAAAAAGGGTGTAAAACTCTGTCCATCCGTAAATATTAACCCTTATTCATGCCCGTTTGGGTGTAGTTGAGCGAGGATCTCCGCCACACTACCCCCGCGAAGTTTCATTACATCGACGCCGACGAGGCAATAGTCCACGTCTGCGTCGAGCTGGGCACGGCGAGGTTTCAGTAGCGCGTTGAGATAGGGGTAGACCAAAGGCAGGTTCGGGTGTGCCCGTGTGTAGGCGGTCTCCAGCCCGCGGGCATAGCGTCCGGAGAACGCGCGGGTGGAAACCGTTTGGCCACCGCGGCGCAGAAGTCCCCGGTTGTGCTCACTCGTCCCGGCCTCCTCGGAGAGCAGGAAGGCGGAACCACAGCTGACTGCTTTTACCCCCGGCCAGGCCAGGGCCGTGGCAACATCCTCTGCGGTGCGCAGACCACCCGCGGCAATGAGTGGAAGGTCCGTGACCTGGTGGACCGCCGCGACAAGTTCTTTAAGTGGGCGCTGATCCGGTTCCGCACCCGGGTCCCACACGCCGCGGTGCCCGCCCGCTTCAGGCCCCTGCACGCACACAACATCGACGCCGCGGGCAGCCGCGGCTTGCGCCTCCTCGGGGGTGGTGACCGTGGTCCACGCCTCTGCCCCAGCGGCATGGATGCGTGCGATCTCTTCCTCACTAAAGACGCCGAACATCGACCACAGCACTGCTGCCCCGCCCTCCAGCGCGGCCTCGAACTTGTCCTGCCAGCCGAAGTTTAGGGAGACGTCGCCAAGCACGGCGCCCTCTTCCGCAGCGAGGGACTGCGCAGCCGCGAATTCCGTTTCGGTCAGTGCGCGCTGCGGGTGAAAGATATTGACCCCGAAACGCGTGCCAGCACATGCAGCGATGGCCTCCCGCGCGGCGTCGACGGAGCAAGTTCCCAGCCCCAACGCGCTGAAGGAACCGGCGGCGTCGGCGGCGGCCACCAGTTCAGGCGTGGTGGGCCCGCCCGCCATCGGGGCAGGTAGGACGGGGCAAGTGATAGTCTCAAGAAGTTGACTCATGGTTACCCAGTCTAAAGAAAGCCATCAAGGGAGTTGTAGTGTCTGCCATCCGTGACTTTTTCACCCGCCTCTTTGGCCGCGCCGGTGAAGCACCGAATAAGAACACACAGAAGGCCGCGACCTCCGGATTAAACCCGGCGGATTTAAGCGCCGAGTGGCTCATCGTGGGCTTGGGCAATCCCGGCGCGAAATATGCCGCAACCCGCCACAACGTGGGGTACATGGCGGTGGATGATCTCCTCGCCGAATCTGGTGACATGCTTGAGCCTGTCACAGGGCACCAACTCAGCGCTGCACAGCTTGAGCTCGGTGGCACGAAGGTCGTGGTGCTGCGCTCGCACACCTACATGAACCTCTCTGGCGATCCGATCGCCCCGCTGGCCACGCAGCTGGGGGTTGCGGCCGAGAACATCATCGTCATCCACGATGAGCTCGACCTGCCCGTCGACAAGGTGCGCATTAAAAAGGGCGGTAACGAGAACGGCCACAACGGTCTGAAGTCGCTGAGCGAGCGCCTGGGCACGCGCGATTACCTGCGCGTGCGCATCGGTATCGGGCGCCCGCCGAAGGGTGGTTCCATCCCGGACTGGGTGCTCGCGCCTGTCGATGCCAGCGCTGAGCTCGATTCCACCATCGCCACTGCCGCTGAGGCTGCACGCCTCATCGTGACTGAGGGCCTCACCAAGGCCCAGCAGGAAATCCACTCCCGGTCGAAATAAACCCCGGCGCGCCTTAGCTCAACGTCCTACACTGTCCAAGTATGAGCCGCACGAGCCACAGCCTGCCATCGCATAACGCCCCTCGAACTATCGTCATCACCGGCGCCTCGGACGGCGTGGGCGCGGCCGCTGCCCGTATCCTTCACCAGCGCCGCCCGCAGGATTCGCTGGTTCTGGTAGGCCGCAATCCGGAGAAGACGCAGGCTGTGGCCGAGGAGATCGGCGCTGACTTTCATGTGGCCGATTATGAGTCTTTGGGCCAGGTGCGCCGGCTCGCCGAGAAGCTGAGCCAGTACCCGCAGATCGATGCCTTGGGCAATAACGCCGGCGGAATGTTCGACGGCCCTTTTGCCACCGCCGATGGCTTCGAGCGCACGTGGCAGATCAACGTCGTGGCCCCGTTTCTGCTGACCTCCTTGCTGCGCGATACGCTGCGGGCAAGCAACGCCACCGTGGTGCAGACCGCCTCGTTGGCCAACATGCTGTATTCCTCTTTCGACCCCGGTGACCCGAATACCTTTGAAAAGTTCAGCGCCGAGCGCGCCTATGGCAACGCCAAGTTGGGCGATATCCTGTTGACCCGTTACCTCGACTCCCACGGGCTTACCTCCGTGGCCTTCCACCCGGGCATTTTGAATACTGGCTTCGGGCATAACTCAACGAGCAGGACGAGCAAGCTGTATTCGACCACTGCGGCGAAATACGTCTTGGGCAAAGCAGACAAGGGTGGGGAGAACTTGGCCTACTTCCTCAGCGGCACACCAGGCATCCATTTCAACTCCGGCGAGTACTACAACCAGAAGCGCAAGCCAGGCCTGCAGCGGCCGATTGCGAAGAAGCTCTCCGTGGCCCGGCGCATCTTTGATGATCTGGGCCGCCAGCTCAATGTGGAGTGGTAGCAGCCAGCGGCTAAACTAGCCCGCATGAGTATTGCCTCCGAAGCTTCCCGCCGCCGCACATTCGCCGTCATCGCCCACCCGGATGCTGGTAAGTCCACGCTAACGGAGGCGCTGGCGCTGCACGCGCACGTCATCAACGAGGCCGGCGCGGTGCACGGCAAGGGCAACCGCAAGTCCACGGTCTCTGACTGGATGGAGATGGAGAAGGAACGCGGTATTTCCGTGGCCTCCTCCGCGCTGCAGTTCGAGTACGCGCCCGAGGGCCATGAGGGCGAGCCCTACATGATCAACCTGGTGGATACCCCGGGCCACGCGGACTTCTCGGAGGATACCTACCGCGTGCTCACGGCGGTGGATGCTGCTGTCATGCTTATCGACGCCGCCAAGGGCCTCGAGCCCCAGACCCTCAAGCTCTTCCGCGTGTGTAAGGCCCGCGGCCTGCCGATCATCACGGTGATCAACAAGTGGGACCGCGTGGGACGGGAACCGCTGGAGCTTGTCGACGAAATCCTCAACGAAATCCAGCTGCAGCCCACCCCGCTGTACTGGCCGGTGGGTATCGCCGGCGACTTCCGCGGTCTAGCCCACATTAATGATGATGGTGAGGCTGACGAGTACGTGCACTTCCTGCGCACCGCTGGTGGTTCCACCATCGCCCCGGAGGAGCACTACGAGCCTGCGGAAGCCGCCGCGAAGGAAGAGGATGCGTGGGAGACCGCTGTGGAGGAAGCAGAGCTACTGGCCGCGGACGGCGCCCTGCATGACCAGGAGCTCTTTGAGCAGTGTGTGACCTCCCCGCTCATCTTCGCTTCCGCGATGCTGAACTTCGGCGTGCACCAGATTCTGGATACGCTGTGCGCGATTGCCCCGGCTCCGCGCTCCCGCGATTCGGATCCGCAGGCCATCGAGGCCGCTACCTCCGCCATCGATGAGGTCCGTGAGGTCACCGATGAGTTCTCGGGCGTCATCTTCAAGGTGCAGGCAGGCATGGACCGCAAGCACCGCGATAACTTGGCCTTCATGCGCGTGGTTTCCGGTGAGTTTGAGCGCGGTATGCAGGTCAACCACGCCCAATCCGGCCGCAGCTTCTCCACCAAGTATGCGCTGACGGTCTTTGGCCGCACGCGTGACACCGTGGATACGGCCTTCCCGGGTGATATCGTGGGCTTGGTCAACGCCGGTTCCTTGGCACCAGGTGACACGATTTACACCGGCAAGAAGGTGCAGTTCAAGCCCATGCCGCAGTTCGCTCCAGAGGCTTTCCAGATTTTGCGTGCAAAATCCTTGGGCGATTACAAGGCCTTCCGCAAGGGTTTGGACCAGCTGGCGGCAGAAGGCGTGGTGCAGATTCTGCGCAACGATACGCGCGGCGATGCCGCCCCAGTCATGGCCGCGGTGGGCCCCATGCAGTTCGAGGTCATGCAGGCCCGCATGGAGATCGAATACAACGTGGAGACCATCACCGAGCCCATCCCCTACTCGGTGGCGCGCCGCACCGATGCCGAGTCCGCGCCCGAGCTGGGCCGTCAGCGCGGCGTGGAGATCTTCACCCGCAGCGACGGCGAGCTCATCGCACTCTTTGGTGATAAGTGGAAGCTGGCCTTCATTGAGAAGGAGCACCCAGAGCTCACCATCGAAACACTCGTGGCGGATTAACTTTCACGCCCTTGTTGGGTGACCCACCCGACGGTACGATTGGATAGAAATTCGTACACCAATAGGTAGGTCACCATGAGCTCTCCACTCACCGGACTATCCGTCCTCTTCCTCGGCGGCATCGGCCCCGGCCCCTTTGCCGCGATGATGCTTGCGGATATGGGCGCTAGCGTTACCCGCGTGGTCCGCCCAGGAAATCCTCCCGCTGTGGTCCCGCACAGCATCCTCTACCGCGGGCAAGAAGTTCTAGAGGCAGACCTCAAGGATCCAGCAGACGTCGACAAGCTGCGTGAGCGCCTAGCCACGACGGATATCCTCATCGAAGGTTTCCGCCCCGGTGTCACTGAGCGCCTTGGTCTAGGCCCAGAGGAGGTGCAGGCGATCAACCCGGCGCTGGTCTACGGGCGTATCACCGGCTGGGGCCAATCCGGCCCGCTCGCCCACACTGCCGGCCACGACATCAACTACATCGCGGTCTCCGGTGCGCTGCACCCCATCGCAGCAAGCGACGGTACTCCTGTTCCACCGGTCAACTTCCTCGGAGACTTCGGCGGCGGCGCGATGTACCTGGTAACAGGCCTTCTGGCGGGCGTGCTGCAGGCAAAGAATACCGGCCGGGGCTGCGTGGTGGATGCCGCTATTGTCGATGGTGCCGCCAACCTCACCGCCATGCTGCATGCCTTCCGCGCCGAAGACCAGTGGCAGGAACGCGGGACAAACCTTCTAGACGGAGGCGCTCCGTTTTATAGCGTGTACCGCACGGCTGATGATCAGTGGATGGCCGCCGGTGCCATTGAGCCGCAGTTTTATGCGCTCATGGTGAAAGGACTCGGCCTTGAAGAGGAACTAGGCCGCTACGAGCAGAACGACCGCGACGCGTGGCCAGCCATGAAGGAGATCATCGCGCGGCGTTTTGCGAAAAAGACCCAAGCGGAATGGATCGAAATCTTCCGCGGCAGCGATGCCTGTGTCACCGAGGTTGTCTCCCCCGAACACGTTCTGGAACACCCGCACCTTGCCGCGCGCGACACTTATGTGGACGCCGAGGGCTACACGGAGCCGGCCGCGGCGCCACGCTTTCTCTAGCTCAGTTTTCTAACTAAGGCCCGGGATGAGCGCGTTGATGCCGAGCATCAACGCCAGCGTTGCCAGCGGGATAACGATGGTCACCACGGCAACATCCTTATAGGACAGACGGTGCGTCATACCGCACACAATCAACATGGTGAGTACCGCACCATTGTGCGGCATGGAATCGAAGGACACCGAGGCCATCGCAGTCACGCGGTGCATCAGCTCGAGGCTAATGCCCTGTTCCGTCGCTAGCTGGGCGAGTTGATCACCCAGGGTCTGCATCGTGATGGATAGACCACCCGAGGAGGAGCCGGTAATACCGGAAATGACGGCGGTAGACACCGTGGAGACCACCAAGGCATTATCGGAGATCCCCATCATGTTGCTTTTAACCACGCTAAAGACCGCCAGGGCGGCAATCACTGCGCCATAGCCCACCTCCGAGGCCGTGGTCAGGCACGGCAGAATAGCGTTCTTGGCGCCATCGGAGAATTCCTTGACGGACTCTGCAGCCCGCTTGGGGAACATCGCCACGATGACGAAGACCGCGCAAGCTAAAGCGACCGTCGGCGACCAAATACCCAACAACGAATCGAGATCGGTCTCGCCGTATTTCTCTTCGCCAAGATAAGACGTATCCAGAACCTTGGACACGCCGTAGACCATGGCGAAGTTCACCGCGATGACAACGGCGATGGGAACTAGGCCCAACAATCCCTGCACGTGGACGGAGGGCTCAGTTTCTGTACGAGCATGAGTAGAAACGCGGCCACCGGAATTGGTGTCGAAGGATTCTCCACCGATTTCTACGCTGGCTTCTTCCCCGCTGTCGCCGATTCCCTCGGGTGTTTCGATGACCTTGCCGTCAGCATCGAGCGGCTCAAATGTTTCCCCACCCGCGCGCAGGGTGCGCACGCGGTACTCCAGCCACGCGGTTCCCACCGCCAGCATGATCGCAGAAGAGATGAGACCGAAGAGGGGTGCCGCGTAGACGTTGGTACCGAAGTAACTGGTGGGGATTGCGTTATGGATCTGCGGCGAACCGGGAAGCCCGGCCAGCGCGAAGGTGATGGTTCCCAGCGCAATCGCTCCGGGCATGAGCCGTTTGGGGATCCCAGATTCCTTAAACAGGGCGGTCGCGATGGGCACGATGGTAAAAGCCACAACCCACGCAGATACACCGCCATAGGTGAGCAAGGCTGTGGCGACGACCGTCGAGAACATCGCGCGCTTTGGCCCGAATAACGCGGTAATCCCGCGAGCTAGGTACCGGGCAAGCCCCGTGGAAGTCATGAGGAAGCCGAAAATCGCGCCGAAGAGGAAGAGCGAGAAATACTTGGTCACGAAGTTTCCGGCTGCCGGCATAAAGATCTGGGTATAGGTAGCCAGGATCGGCTCCCCAGAGAAAACCACCGCGATCAAGGCCGCGAAGGGGGCGACGACCACCACGGAGTGCCCGCGGTAGGCCATCACGACGAGGAAAATCAGGGAAAGAACCACCCCGATGAATGAGATAACCATAATTTCTACCTCACTGTCTTGGTCATCTGAGGCAAGAGGGCGAATCACCCTTCCTGCGCATGCGTCGCCGGTACCATGTCCTCTATGGAGGAGAAAACAGCTTCGACGCGGGAGAGAATTCTCGAATGTTCACGCGAGCTTTTCAGTGAGCGGAGCTTCTCACAGGTCTCAATGAAAGACATCGCGGAGGAAGCGAATGTTTCTGTCGCGCTGATTGTGAAGCACTTCCATAACAAGGAAGGGCTCTTTGAGGCCACGGTGGATTTCACTGCTTCCTCGGCAGCGCTCTTTGCCGGTCCCTTCAGCGAGTTAGGCCGCACCGCGGTGGTTGAAACCCTTACTGCTCCACACAACGCGCCCTACTCCATGGCCCGGACTATTTCCGTGGCGAGCGGTGACTATCAGACGCTCGGAGCCATTGGTAAGAGAATTAAATCCGACTTGCTGGAGGTCTTGGCTTCTCGGATTCGTGAAGAGTCCGGGAAGCACTCGCCTTCGCCGGAACTGCGGGCCCAATCCGCGCTGGCCCTTCTCATGGGACTGTCGTTCATGCGGCGTTTTGGTGATACCGAGTTTGCGGCCTTTCCTACCGAGGAACTCATCGAGTACTATGCCCCGCTGCTCCAGGGCATCCTCGACGGTGGCCAAGCGCCCTAGCGCTCTCAGCAGGCTAGAGCGCCTAGGAGGCCTTAGAAGCACTTAGGAGCGCTTAGGCTGTTCCTTTGGAACGAACTTCGGAAATGATGGCGGAGAAGTCGAGGCCGCCGTGGCCTTCGTCCACAAAGGAGGAGTACTGCTCCTCCGCAATCCGGCCCAGGACAGTGTCGGTCTTGGTGTCTTCCGCCGCGGCCATGGCCAGTTTGAGGTCCTTGAGCATGAGTGCGGCGGCGAAACCGGGCTTGAAATCGTTGTTCGCCGGTGAGCTCGGCACGATATCCGGAACCGGGGCGTTGACGGACAGCGACCACGAGTTGCCGGTGGCGTTGGAGACGACGTCGTAGAAGGCTTGGTGATCCAACCCCAAGCGCTCGCCGAGGACCAAGGCTTCAGCTAGGACAATTTGTTGGACCGCGAGGATCATGTTGTTGCATGCCTTGACCGCTTGGCCGTTGCCGATGTCACCGCAGTGGGTAACAGACTTGCCCATGATGTCGAGCAGCGGTTTGACCTTCGCAAAGTCTTCGGCTGTGCCGCCGACCATGAAGGCGAGCGTTCCCGCTGCCGCCCCGGCGATGCCGCCGGAGACTGGTGCATCAAGAAAGGCGGAGCCAGCCTTGCCCACCGTCTCCGAAAGCTCACGTGCCTCCGCGACCGCGATGGTGGAGACATCAACGTAGGTCTTTGCATCCTCGTTGGCTGCGAGGACCGACTCGATGACCTGCTTGACCAGCCCACCATTAGGCAAACTGGTAAAGACTACCTCGGCGCCCTGCGCGGCTTCCTCCGCGGTCTCGATGATGGTGACACCTTGCTCGGCGGCGCGCTCCCGAGCCTCTTCCACGACGTCGAATCCGCGGACCTCATGCCCGGCCTCCGCCAAGTTGACGGCCATAGGGCCGCCCATGTTGCCCAATCCGATAAACGCGATAGTCGTCATTGTGTTCTCTCCTTACATGACCGGCATGGTGAACTGAGGACCTGCGGACTCATCATTAGGCCAGCGCGAGGTGATGGTCTTAGTCTTGGTATAGAAGCGGAAGGAGTCCGGACCGTGCTGGTTGAGGTCGCCGAAACCGGAGGCCTTCCAGCCGCCGAAGGTGTGGTAGGCAATCGGCACCGGAATCGGAACGTTGACGCCCACCATTCCGACCTGGACGTTCTTGCAGAAGTCGCGGGCCGCGCCGCCGTTCTGGGTAAAGATGGCGACACCGTTGCCGTAGACGTGGTCGTTGGGATAAGACACGGCCTCTTCCAGGGTTTCGGCGCGGACCATGACCAGCACCGGGCCGAAGATTTCCTCGCTGTAGACGGACATGTCGGCGGTAACGTTGTCGAAGAAGCTCGGGCCGGAGTAGAAGCCGTCCGCGAGGGAATCCTCGTTATAGGTCTTGTCAGACATGTCCAACTCGCGGCCGTCGGCAAGCAACGTGGCTCCTGCCTCCACGCCCTCGGCGATGAGCCGGTGTACGCGATCGCGTGCCTCTGCCGTGACCAAGGGGCCATAGTCGGCCTCAGGATCGAGGCAGTGGCCTACCTTAAGTTCTGGAATCTTGGCCAGGATGGCATCGCGCAAACGGTCTGCCGTGTCCTGTCCCACGGGGACTACCACGGACAGGGCCATGCAGCGCTCACCCGCGGAGCCGAAGGCAGCGCCCACGATGGCGTCGGCGGTGGCGTCAATGTCGGCGTCGGGAAGCACGATGGCGTGGTTCTTCGCACCGCCGAAGCACTGAGCGCGCTTGCCTGTGGCCGCGCAGCGCTCGTAGATGTACTGCGCAATCGGCGTGGAGCCGACAAAGCCCACGGCCTTGATGGTGTCGGAGTCGAGGATGGCATCGACTGCCTCCTTGCCTCCGTGCACCACGTTGAGAACACCGGCCGGGCCGCCTGCCTCAATGAAAAGCTCCGCTAGGCGTACCGGTACGGAGGGGTCGCGCTCAGAAGGCTTGAGTACGAAGGCGTTGCCCGCTGCCAGCGCCGGGCCGGCCTTCCACAGCGGAATCATGGCCGGGAAATTGAACGGGGTAATACCGGCGACCACACCGAGTGGCTGGCGCATCGAGTAGGTATCGATACCGGTGCCAACCTCCGAAGAATACTCACCCTTGAGCTGGTGCGGGGCGCCAAGCGCGAACTCCAGCACGTCGACGCCGCGCAGCACGTCTCCCTTAGCATCCGGGAAAGTCTTACCGTGCTCCAAGGAGAGCTGCGTGGCCAGTTCATCCATGTTCTCGTGGATGAGACGGATCCATTCCATGATGATGCGGATACGCTTCTGTGGGTTTAGTGCTGCCCAGCCTGGCTGAGCCTTCGCGGATTCCGCGATGACGCTGTCCACATCGGCCTTGTTCGCCAGAGCGACGGCGGCCTGCTCCTTGCCGGTCGAAGGGTTCAGGACGGGCTGGGTGTTGCCCGACGTCCCCTCGAACGTTTCTCCATTGACATAGTGATACACAGTGCGCATGTCGCGTCTCCTTCCTGGAACCTCCGGCTCCTTCTATGGCTTGGGTCACACACTAACCGCAGCCCACAGCCGCACGCCACGGAAATTGAGACATAAAACACTATTCACCCCATAGCGTGAGTTGACATACACGCTTTGTCCTGCACTTTCCCCATACGCCTCCCCTCGAAGTAGTGGGGTGAATGCCATTCACCTGGCCTGTGCCCGAGAAAGCGCGGGCTAAGGTGATGACATGGACCACACGGAGCAGCCTGCGACCACCACCCCCGACGGGCCCGGACTAACGAGCTGGGAAGCCGATGTCATCCTCAACGATGGCGATATCGCTACCCTGCGTCCCATCACGCCGGGCGACCGCGATGCCATTCGCGCTTTCTATGATCGCGTCTCGGATCAGTCGAAGTATCTGCGCTTCTTCGGCACACACCCCACGCTGACCGACGATGATCTTGACCGCTGGCTCCATACAGACGGCTATGACAAGGTCACGCTCGTCATGGTGGAGCGCGGCAGTATCGTGGCGGTGGCCGGATACTCCATTGTCGAACAGTTCTTGCCGGCGCGCGTGGGCGATGTCTCCTTCCTAGTCCAGGATTCCCACCACGGCAAAGGCGTAGCCAACATCCTTCTTGAACACCTGGCGGAGATCGGACGCGAAGGAAAAGTGGAGCGCTTTTTCGCAGAGATGCTCACCCAAAACCGCAGGATGGTGCAGGTCTTCGTGCGTGCAGGCTACTCCGCGAAGCCGGAGCTTGAGGATGGATTCATTCGAGTGGATTTCTACATCGCTCCGAATGAGAATTCCCGCGATGTTATGGAACGCCGCGAGCTGCGCGCCGAAGCCAACTCAATTCACCGTTTGCTCACCCCAAGCTCCGTGGCGGTGGTTGGCACGCTCTCCAGCCAGCAACTGGGCAGCGCCGGCTTCACTGGTTCACTGCATCACCTGCACAGCGTCGATGAACTCCATGACCTTGCTGAACCGGTAGACCTCGTTGTCATCGAATTTCAAGGGCGTGGCGGCGCCAACGTCATGGAGGCGGCTGCCGCCGCAGGCGCTAAAGGGGTCATCGTCATCTCTCGCAGCCAGAACCCTAACCTTTCGCGCGAGGAAGCCCGCGACATCGTACTCGCGGCTAGGGACTACGGTCTGCGCGCCCTCGGCCCCGCTGCATTGGGCCTCATCAACACCGATGACTCGGTTCGCCTCAACGCAAGCCCCGCGCCCATGCCACGGGCCGGCCAAGTAGGGCTCTTTACCCAATCGGCTGGCGTGGCGACACTGGCTCTATCCCATGCGCTGCAACTTGGCTGCGGTTTAAGTAACTTCATCGCCGCTGGTTCCTTCGCCGATGTCACCGGCAATGACGTCATGCAATTCTGGAGCCAAGATGAGAACACGCGCATCTGCCTGCTTTCCCTCGACTCGATTGGTAACCCGCGCAAATTTTTCCGCGTTCTGCGCCGCCTAGCGCTGGACAAGCACGTCGTGGTGTTTCTTCCTTCGCGCGCGCTGAAATCCGCCCGGCACTACGCGGTCGAAGGACTGTCTGCGGCCAGTCCGGCCGCACTGGATGAGATCATCCGCTACACCGGAGCCATGGTGGTCACCCGCCGCGATGCCATGCTTGACATCGCCCAGCTCCTCGCGCGCCAACCCGTGCCGCAAGGCCGTCGAATTGCCGTGATGTCGAATTCCTCTGGACTCACCGCGCAGATGGAGCAAGCAGCCTGGCGCTTCGGGCTACGCCCGCGCGCTACCACCGTCGTCGACGATCCCGCTCCCGCCATCACTGAGGAGGCACGGCGGGCTTTGGCGGACCCGAATATTGACGCAGTGCTGTGTGCCGTCGTAGAAGTCGGCGAGTTTATCCTCAAGGATGCTTATTCAAGTTTGTCGCAGCTGGCATCCACGACGACGGATACCCCGCTTATCGCCAGCTTTGTTGGCTTCGACGTCCCCGATTTCCGCACCGCTCCGGGCCCAGAGAAACCCGGCCAGCTGCCGGTGTTTGACACCTATGCTGACGCCATCGAAGCATTAGCGACCATCATCGATAACGAACGCCGACGCGCCCTCGCCCGCCCCAACCCTGCCGATGAATTCGCCACCAGCGAGGGTCTGGCTGAAGCACGCGGGGTCGTTGCGGAGGTGCTTCTGGATTCTCCCACCGGGAGGTGGACAACCGATGAGGAGTGCGCGCGAATTCTGAGCGCCTATGGCATCGACATTGTTCCTTGGAATCCGGTCAGCACCCTTGAGGAGGCCATTGCGGCTGGGCACGAGTATGGATGGAATGTGGTCCTCAAGTGCACCTCGCAGATAGTGCGGGGCCGCTCGGAACTTCCCACTGTCGTGCGCAACATCCATGACGAGGAGTCCATGAAGCGCGCGTGGAGCACCATCACTCAACTCACGCGTGATCTCCACTTAGGCGAGGATCCTGCCATCTTGATACCGGTGGTACAGCGCATGGTCACGGCGGGCGCCTCCCTTACTCTGCGGGCCATCGAAGATCCCGTTGTGGGCCCGATGGTTTCTGCAGGTTTCTCCGGACTGCCCTCGGATCTGTTGGGGGACGTCGAGTGGCGCGTGCCTCCGCTACGCCGAACGGATGCCCTGGACATGCTCAGCTGTTTGAAGGCCTCTCCCCTGTTGACCGGCTATCGCGGTACCAAGGCCGCCAAGCTACATCGCGTCGAAGAGGTCATGATGCAGCTGGCACAGCTCAAAGACGACATTGCCGCACTCGTTGACATCGAGCTCTCCCCTGTCATCGCCGGGGTGACACAGACTGATGTGGTGGGGGCCCGCATGCGCATCGCCCCGCTGGGTGATGTCCGCGATCCCCTCGCGAGGTCCTTGTCATGAGTCAGTCAAAACCGCTGCTTTTCGCTTCGGAGGAAATGTACCGCTACTCGCTTGGTCCAGAGCATCCGATGGGGCCGGACCGGGTCGCCGCGGCGATGTCACTGGCTCAGCACTTCGGCGTGCTCGAGGAATTCGATATCGAGTGCCCCGACCCGCTGAACACCTCACACTTGCAGCTCGTGCATAGCCCCGACTACATCGCCGCCACCCGCGCCGAGGTGCCCACTAAACGTTTCGGTCTGGGCACCGAAGACAACCCGATTAGTCATGGCTTGTCGACGGTCGCCGCGCGCATCGCCGGCGGTACCCTAGCGGCCGCACGGGCTGTGTGGGAAGGCCGCGCACCACGCGCAGTCAACCTATCCGGCGGGCTGCACCATGCTTTTGCCGATTCCATGTCGGGGTTCTGTATGTACAACGATGCCGCGATTGCCATCCGGTGGCTGCTGGCTCACGGTGCCCAGCGCGTGGTCTACCTGGATTTAGACGCTCACCACGGCGACGGCGTGGAGAAGATCTTTTGGGACGATCCCAACGTGCTCACGATTTCAGTGCATGAATCGGGACTATATCTCTTCCCCGGCACGGGCTATGCGCACGAGATTGGCGGGCAGGGCGCGGAAGGTACCGCCGTCAACGTGGCCCTGCCCCGTGGGGTTACGGATGAGGAATGGCTGCAGGTGGTCCACGCCATCGTCCCTCCACTGCTCAAGAAGTTCCGCCCCGATTTCATCATTTCCCAACACGGCGCGGATCCGCACCGTTCGGATCCCCTTGCTGACCTAGAGCTCACCATCGATGCGATGGCGCGGGCGTACCGTTCGGTGGCGGTGTGGGCGCAGCAGTTTGCGGCTGGGCGGTGGGTCGCCCTTGGTGGCGGAGGATACCAAGTCGATGCCGTCGCACGCGCGTGGACGCATGTACTCGCCGCGGCCGTCAATGTGGAGCTCACTGCCTCCTCCCGGATGCCAGGCGGCTGGGAAGGCTCCCCTACTCTGGGCGATGAGGGCGCGGGCGCCACCATCGAGGACTTCGACCCCACCAAGGTCATGGCAGAGAGGCCGCACGCGGCGCTGGTGCAGACCACGCGCGCCATCTTCCCCTACTGGGGTTTGCCCGCTTATGGTTAGGCCCCGCGTGGGGCCTAAGCACTGAATACGCGGCATTCGCCTTAACGCGGCGGCATACGCAGCGCACCATCCAAGCGAATCGTCTCGCCATTGATATAGGGGTTGTCAGCAATCGACAGGGCCAGGGCAGCGAATTCCTCCGGCTTAGCAAGCCTGGCGGGGAAAGGCACAGTGGCTTCCAACTGCTCACGGAACTCCGGGGTGATCTGCTCCATCATCGGGGTGGATACCACGCCCGGGGCGACGGCATTGACGCGAATGCCCAGCGAGGCCAAATCTCGAGCCCCGGTAATCGACAGGGCGGCCACCGCACCTTTCGACGCCGCGTAAGCTGCCTGCCCGACTTGTCCTTCAAAGGCTGCGACGGAGGCAGTGTTGATGATAACGCCGCGCTGGCCGTCCCCATCGAATGGTTCTGTCTGCGCCATTGCCTCAGCGGCAGCAGTCATGACGTGGAAGGTACCTATGAGGTTGACGTTGATGGTCTTGGAAAACAGCTCCGGATCATGTGGTCCTTTGCGTCCAAAGATGCGTGCCGAGGGGCAGATTCCCGCGCAGTTCACGGCCACGCGCATGGGTGCTTCCGTTGCTGCACCGAGGACCGCCTCGCGTACCGCGGCGGCATCGGTGACGTCGACGGCTATGTAGTTGATGTCGCTGTGCTGTTCCTCTGGGACGGACAAGTCGAGCACAGTGACCGCGGCTCCGTGTTCCGCGAGTGCTGCGGCCGTCGCCGCTCCAAGGCCGGATGCCCCGCCGGTCACGACGGCTGATACTTCGTGTAGGTTCATGGTTTTCTCCTTTTGAGAAGAGCGAGGGGGTGGGTTCCCTGGTGCTGTGAATCTGTGGCGGTGAGTACGAGGACAGAGCTACTTAAACGAAGGCAGATACGCCAGTCACAGCACGGCCGACGATGAGCGAGTTGATGTCGTAGGTGCCCTCATAAGTGAAGAGAATCTCGGCATCATCCATCATCTTCGACAGGTCATACTCTGTGAGGATGCCGTTTCCACCGCCAATGTTGCGGCCCGCTGCGGCGGATTCGCGCGCTAAGCGTGTGGTGGTTGCCTTCGCCAGGGCGGCAAACGGCATTTCCAGCTTGCCCTGTTCCTGGACCTCCGCCAGCTGGGCCATCATGGCAAGCGACGCAGTAGCGTTGCCCAGGATACGGGAGAGCTGCTCCTGGACGAGCTGGAATTTAGCAATGGGCCGGCCGAACTGCTCGCGCTTAACCGCGTACTCGCGGGCCTTGTCGAAAATGCCCAGCTGCAACCCAGCGCCCTGCCAGCCCACCCAAGCACGGGAATAGCACAAGAAGTCGTTGACGTTGGCGAAGGATTCGGCACCAGGGATCAGGTTCTCATGGGGGATAAGAACGTCGTCGAAGTGCAGATCTGCATTCTGCATGATGCGCAAACCCATTTTGCGCGAGATCTTGTTACGCGTCACGCCGTCGCGGTCGAGCTCAACGATGAAGGCTTTAATCTCATTATCCGCCGTATCGCGGGCGAAGGTGATGGCGAAATCAGCAAAAGTGCCGGCGCCGATCCAACGCTTCGATCCATTGATAACCCAGCCCTCGGCGGTGCGCTCCGCCGTTGTGGCTAGTCCGCCGGCGATGTCGGATCCGTGGTCCGGCTCGGTCAGCGCGAAGCACCCCACTTTGGTGAACTGGCGCAAGCCTGCCAACCAGGTGTCTTTTTGTTCCGGGGAACCAAGCTTGTCGATGAGTCCGAGAACAAGCTCATTGTGAATACCCACCAACGCCGATAGTGACACATCTGCGCGGGTAACCTCCGCGTACACCAACCCGCGGTAGAGGCGTGAGGTATCCGTGAGCTCGATTTCGCCTAGCCCTATCTCCGCCATGCGCGGAAGAAGGTCGAAAGGCAGCTCTTCACGGTCCCAGTATTCCCCCACGACCGGGCGAATCTCCGTCTGCAGAAACTCGTGGATCTCTGCCAGGCGTGCTTGCTCCTCGGGAACTAGGCGGTCAGCAACTGCGAAGATATCAGCGTGAGGGTACTTAATCTTCTCCAAGTGTTTCCCACTGGGATGTTGTGGTCCAAGGATTGGGGGCATAGTTTTCTGCCTTTCTAGCTGAGAGTTTGTGGTGGCCACATGGATTTTCTTAAAGCAATGCGGCGATCTGTGGGATGGGAAATCAATGGGAACTACGCATTGAGTGAGTACGATACTACACCTTTTCGTACCGCACACGGCGTGTTCTATGATCGATTGGCACACCGCCATACGTCAAGCCCCACGAGAAATGGGTGCCCGAAGGCCGGAATCAACACAGACGGAGCGACACATGACCAAACCACTCACGCCGCGGCAGCGAGAGCTCTTTAACGCCCTTTTGCAGGACTTTCTAGTCGAGGGTTTCGAGTCCTTCACCATCGACGGTGCAACCAAGCGCTACCACTGCTCCAAATCCACCATTTACGCACTAGGGCCATCGAGAGATGCCATCATTCGGCGCGTACTGGTCAGCTTCTTTAAAGAAATTGCACGCCGTACCGCCGTGGGCAAGACACCCACCTGCACGCAGGCGCTTGAGAACTACTTTTCCTCCATGACCACCGCCCTAGAACCTGCCAGCCCGGAGTTTATGCGCGATCTCGCCTCCGAACCCGCTGCCCAGGAGGTTTTTAGCCTCAACACGCGCAGGGCTACCGAAACTATCCACGAGCTACTCAAGCAGGGCGTCGCAGCGGGAGAATTCACTGCGGAATACACAGATTTTGTCTCTCACCTGATCCAGCGCTCCATGACCGACATCCAGCAGGGCTTTTACTCGGATACTTTAGCTCCAGCCGAGGCCTATCACACCCTTGGACAGCTCATCCTTCACGGAATTTCATTGCGCTAGCCTGCGACTTCGGTACGCGTTACCCAAAATCTCTAGCAATTACTTCGAACTCGAAGTAAAGTAGTGTGCGACCCACGTCACATAGACGCACGGTTTGGGATACGGGCCATAGACATTGCAGCGTCCTTTCCCCCATGAGCACAAGCTAGAGGAGAACCAATGACCACGGTGACCGAACAATTCCAAGCAGCACGCGACCTGCTGGTTTCTTTTCAGACTGACTATGAAGAGGCCCGAAGCAACTTCGAGTGGCCGCGCTTCGAACACTTCAATTTCGCACTCGATTGGTTCGATCACCTTGCCACTGCAGAAGACTCTAAAGACCGCGAGGCACTCGTCATTTGTGAGACCGATGGCAGCAGCACCCGCCGTACCTTCGCTGAAATGTCGGCTCGCTCTGCGCAGTTGGCTAATTGGCTCGAGGCTCAAGGCGTCCAGCGCGGTGACCGCGTCATGCTCATGCTCAACAACCAAGTAGAGCTGTGGGAGTGCATGCTGGCCTGCATCAAAGCAGGCTTCGTCCTTAATCCAGCAACTGCCATGCTCGGTGCAGCGGATTTGCAGGACCGCACCGACCGCGCCAACATTTCCTGGGTTGTGGCTAACGCTGAGGATGCCGAGAAGTTCCAAGACGTCACCGGTGATTTCACCATTATTCAGGTGGGTGATGAACCAAATGCACAGTCGGCACACCCCACCCTGCGCTACTCGGATTCTTTCACCGGCCCAGAGGTCTACACGCCAAAGCAAGACACCAAGGCTGACGAAACTCTCCTGCTCTACTTCACTTCCGGAACCACATCGAAGGCGAAGCTCGTCGAACACACCCATACCTCTTATCCGGTCGGCCACCTGACCACGATGTACTGGATTGGCTTGGCGCCTGGCGATGTCCACCTCAACGTCGCTGCCCCTGGCTGGGCTAAGCATGCATGGTCGAACTTCTTCGCCCCCTGGATCGCCGGGGCCACCATCTTCCTGTACAACTATGCCCGCTTCGATGCCGCAGCCCTCATGGACAAGATGGAAGAAGAAGGAGTAACCAGCTTCTGTGCTCCACCGACCGTCTGGCGCATGCTTGTCCAAGCAGACTTGGGACGTATGAAGACCCCACCGAAGAAGCTAGTCGCTGCGGGTGAGCCACTAAACCCCGAGCTCATCAGCACCATCAGCAAGGCCTGGAACACCGATGTTCGCGATGGCTTCGGACAGACGGAAACTACCCTGCAGATTGCCAACACCCCAGAACAAAAGGTCAAGCCAGGCTCAATGGGTCGCCCACTGCCGGGGTGGGAAGTCGTGCTCAAGGATCCCGCTACGGATGAGATTGGAGATACCGGCGAAATCTGTTTGAAGATTGATCCCCGCCCGGTCGGTCTAACGGTGGGTTACTTCAACGACCCCGACAAGAACGCGGAAGTCTTTCGCGATGGTTACTACCACACGGGCGATACAGCGGAGCGCGATGAAGATGGCTACATCTTCTACATTGGTCGTGCCGATGATGTCTTCAAAGCCTCCGACTACCGCCTGTCCCCCTTCGAGCTCGAGTCCGTCGTCATCGAGCACCCAGCTGTCGCCGAAGTAGCGGTAGTTCCCTCCCCCGACCCCATCCGCCTCGCTGTGCCGAAGGCTTATGTGGCGCTGGCCAACGGCTACGAGCCGAATGCCGAAACGGCCGAAGCCATCCTCAAACACTGCCGTGATGGCTTGGCACCCTATAAGCGTATCCGCCGCCTCGAGTTCTACGAGCTACCAAAGACGGTCTCCGGCAAGATTCGCCGCGTCGATCTGCGCAAGCGCGAAACCGAGATTCACTCAGCTGATGGCGGTGAGACCACTGCGTCGACAGAGTTCGCTGATTCCGACTTTCCGTCACTGAAGGGCTAGCCCCACTAATCTTTCGACGATACAGGCCCCAGTTTCCAACTGGGGCCTTTGCTTCTCCTATCCCGGTTCTCAGAGCAATGAGGCGGTCATTTATAGTTGTCTCGCGCTCTGAGCGCGCTACAAGGAGGTCTCTTTCCCGCTCATGGACATCATTGCCGAAGCACGCCGCCAGTGGGCCAAGCGCTATTCCACGCACTCCGCGCGTGGCCTGGCCACGGTCTCCTCCTTCGAGCGCGCCGCCCACATTTTAAGAAACGGTGCCGAAGAGGTTCTCACTCCCTTCGGGGTGAGCTATAGCCAGTTTGAAGTCCTCGCTGTGCTTATGTGGTCGCGCGCGGGAAGCATGCCCATGTCGAAGATCAGTTCCCGCCTTCAAGTCCCGCCGGCATCTCTTACCCACACGGTACGCAAACTGGAGAAGGACGGGCTCATCACGCGGGTGAGCGACCCTAAAGATAAGCGCTCGACCTTGGTGATGGTTACCGACCAAGGAATCGTGTTGGCCTCTGCGGCGGGGCCTGCCCTCGACCGCTATTTCGAGTCCATTGCGCTACCCGCCCGCGAACAGGATCGCGTCATCGCTGCTGCGAACCGCGTTCGCCGCGCCGCCGGTGAGGACGTCGAGGGGCCCGAAGCCCAGTAGAGCGGCGAAGCTTAAGCATGCTTGAAGTCTGGATCACGCTTCTCCACGAAGGCCGTCATTCCTTCCTTCTGGTCGTGAGATGAGAAGAGTGCGTGAAAGGTACGGCGCTCAAACTGGATGCCCTGGGACAGGGAGAGCTCGTCCACGGCATTGACCTGTTCCTTGATCTGGGACGTTGCTACGAAGGACTTCGAGGCAACGAGCTCTGCGGTTTCCAGTGCAGAATCGAGGAGCTCATCGGCGGGGACCACACGGGCCACGAGGCCGGAGCGCTCCGCTTCTTCTGCTGCCATCATGCGGCCGGTCAGGCACATCTCCATGGCCTTTGCCTTCCCAATAGCGCGGGTCAGGCGTTGGGAGCCTCCCATACCCGGGGTAACGCCGAGGTTGACCTCCGGTTGACCGAACTTGGCTTTATCGCCGGCGATAATGAAGTCACACATCATAGCTAGCTCACAGCCGCCACCTAAGGCATATCCGTTGACCGCGGCGATGATCGGCGTGCGGGCGCGGGTAAGTACGTCCCAGCCTGCAAACCAATCCGCGTTGTACATTTCTGTCGCGGTCTTCGACGACATCTCCTTAATATCCGCGCCCGCAGCAAAGGCTTTATCGGAGCCAGTGATAACGATTGCTCCTACCTCGGCATCGGCATCGAATTTCTGCACCGCTTGGGTGACTTCCAGCATGGTGTCGTTGTTCAGCGCGTTGAGCGCCTCTGGGCGGTTGAGAGTAATGAAGGCGACGCGGCCGCGCTTTTCAGTAAGAATTGCCATGGATCTAGTGTCCTTTCTGTGCTTTCGGATAGTGCTGTAATAACTCGTGATGAGTGGTGAGCGTGTTTAATCTTCGGAGGCATCAAATGCGGGGGCTTCCACGCTGCCTTCGCCGGGTTCGAGGATAGACGCCACCACGTCTGCTGGGACGGCACCGATGGACTCGTACTCCCAGGAAGGGTTGCGGTCCTTATCGATGATCTGCGCGCGTATTCCTTCCACGAATTCCTTGTGCTTTTGCATGTTCACGGACATCCAGAATTCTTGCGTCAAGGTTTCTGCGAAGCTCATCGACGCAGTGCGGTTAAGGGATTCCTCGGTAACGCGGATTCCCAGTGGGGAGTTGAGACTCATCCGCTTGGCGGCCTTCGCGGCCCAGTGCCCGTCACCGCGCGTGGCGGCGAGTTCCTGCAGCCGGGTCAAGGTTTCCTCAGCAGTCTCTGCAGCGTAGACCTCTACCATTTCGGCGCGCTCCTCCCCGAAGCCGCGCCCCACCTCCTCGGTGAATTTCTCGATGTCTGCGGGGTCACCCGACTCCACCAGCCGTTCAACCAACGCGTCGAGCTTGTCCTTGGGCACAAAATAGTCCGCAAAACCGGTGTCGATCGCTTCGGCAGCACCCACGTGGATCGCGGTATATGCCAAGTGGCGGCCAAGACGATCTGCGGCCCGGGAAAGCAGGTAGGAGCCGCCGGCATCGGGCGAATACCCAATTCCTACTTCCGGCATTCCGATGCGGGAATCTTCGCTCACAATACGGTGCGAGGCGTGCGCTGAAACGCCGATTCCGCCGCCCAGCACGATGCCTTCCATGAGGGCCACATAAGGCGTGGAATAGGTGGAAATCAGATAGTTCAGCTCGTACTCCGTCTTCCAGAAATGGGCACCGGCGGTTCCGCCTTCCAGGGCATCGTGATACAAAGCCGCGACGTCACCGCCCGCGCACAGTCCTCGATCCCCAGCACCGCGGAGGATGACGAGCTTGATGCGGTCATCATCCTGCCACTGCCTGAGCACCGCCGTCATCTCGTCGATCATCGTCTGGTTGAGCGCATTAATGGCCTTGGGGCGGTTGAGTGTAAGCACGCCGGCATGTCCACGAATTTCGCTAAGTATTTCGTTCGTCATGGTCTTCTCCTTATCTCTCCTACTAGCTACTGAGCTGGAGTTAGTTCACAGCCTCAAGCAACAGGGCTTCGCCTTGACCGCCGCCCCCGCACAAAGTGACCCCGGCGCGGCGAGCATGGGATTGCGCCAATTGGTGCGCCGCATGCACCACGAGCCGTGCGCCGGAAGCCCCGATGGGGTGGCCTAGGGCGATGGCTCCGCCTTGCGGATTAACATCATCGGGGTTGATCCCTAGGATCTTCGCGGAGTGCACCACCACCGCGGCGAAAGCCTCGTTGATCTCGATGTGGTCGAGGTCGTCCACGCCCCAACCTTCGCGTTCTAAGGCTTTAAGAAGAGCACGAGCAGGCTGTTCCTGCAGCGAAGAATCCGGACCGGCTACTTGTCCGGGCGCCCGAAGGACTGCCATGACGGGCAGTCCTTCCCTCTCCGCATGCTCGCGGGTGGTGAGGACGACGGAGGCTGCTCCATCCGTGATAGGTGAGGAATTTCCGGCCGTAATGCTGCCCGTGCTCTCGAAGGCCGGACGCAGTGCAGTCAAAGTTTCTTCCGTGACTCCTTCCCGGATGCCTTCATCGTGCGAGACGGTGACCTCATCGCGCCGGCGGTTCACCGTGATGGGAGCGATTTCCTTGTCGAAGGTTCCCTCCTCACTCGCCTGAAGCGCGCGCTGGTGGGACAGTGCCGCACAGCGGTCTTGTTCCTGACGGGTGGCCGGATAGCGTTCGGCATATTTCTCCGACAGCGAGCCCATGGAAATTCCGAGGTCAGCTGCGCGCAGGCCATCGTGCTCCACGTGATCGAGAAGTTCAACAGGACCAAATTTCTTCCCCCTGCGTGATTGCGGAAGCAGGTGGGGAGCCTGTGACATCGACTCCATTCCCCCAGCCACCACGACAGTAGCCTCACCGGAGCGCAGGAGCCGAGAGGCGTCGATAATCGCGGTCAGACCTGACAGACAAACCTTGTTGACCGTGGCGGTATGTGCCCTCGCAGATATCCCTGCCCCCAGCGCCGCCTGTTTTGTAGGATTCTGCCCCACACCCGCCTGCAAGACCTGTCCACAGATGACGGCATCAACATCATCCGGCTTAATCCGTGCTTGTGTGAGTGCGGCGGCGATGGCGTGAGAACCGAGCTCCGTCGCTGTCACGGTGGAAAGGGAACCAAGTAATTTGCCGAAGGGCGTTCGGGCGGCACCCACAATGACGATGTCCATATATCGCTCTCCAAACTGTACGAAGTTAACTCAAATCGTACCGCTGGATTGTGTGCTGCGCCACCCTTTTGAGGCAATCTATGCTCGCATGATTCTGGAGCAGCGCCATACGAAACAGTTTGAAGAGCAATTAAGGCTCACTAGAACCAGCCACATGAGAGAGCCGTCGAGGCTCTACCCAGCTGCATTCCTGAAAGATTAGAACGTGAGCATCAACGGAATGACCACGATCTTGACTATCTGCGCCACCACAATGGTGGCCGCGTAGCCGGTCATGATGCGGGAATCCGTGCTCATACCCGTGGCGTAGTTGACCACGGCAGGCTGACCGAAGATGCCGGAGATACCGCCGGCGGTGCGGGTCTCCGACTGGCCGAGGAACCTATTGACAACAGCGAAGATGGCGACGGCAACCACGGTAATGATGGCGGCCAGAACCATGGACTTCAAGCCCATCCAGGAGAAGGCCGTGGACTGGAAAGCCTCACTCGAAGCGAGGCCCACCGACGCCAAGAAGATGACTAGACCCCACTGTTGAAGAGCCATATTGATAGAGGCCGGGACCTTCCACGGCACGCGACGCGTGCGGTGGAGAGCGCCAAGAACAAGGCCGGTAATCAGCGGCCCCAACGCGAAGCCCAGCTCAAAGGACGTGCCACCCGGCAAGGGCACCACGATGAGCGCAATGAGGTAGCCCAAGAACAGGCCACCTCCCACGGCGATCCAGTTCAGCTGCGAGTAGCCCTGAACCGAGTCACCGAAATAATCGCGAATATCACCCATACGATCCTGATCCACGATCACCGTCACGCGGTCACCGGCATCAAGGTGCGTATCGAAGCTGGCGAGGAACTCCTCATCGCCGCGCTCCACGTGGACGATGCGGCCACCATAGCGCCGGAAAAGATTGAGCTCCTCCACGGTTCGTCCCGCAATATCGGTGTTCGAGACCACCACGTTTTCAATGACCAAGCGCTTGTCCACGAAGGGTACTTGGGGCTGACGTTTACCCAAGGCGGCGGTAAGCTCGCGCCTTTTCGCCTTCGTCACGAGCACGCGCAGGATATCGCCCTTGCGAATCTCTGGATGGTCCCCCGCCACAGTGCGGGTATTGCCGCGGCGAATCGTGGCGATGACAAATTGATCCTCGAAGCGGTCCACGAGCTCCTCATAGGTGATGTCCTTGGTCACCCGAATGGTGCGGGAGCGGAAAACCTCCTCCGCAGAATTGTCTTTGTCTTTAGAACCCGGCCAGGACTGCTTGAGCAGGAATGCCACGAGCAGAATGGCAACGGCTACGCCCACCGGGTAGCCCAAGGAATAGCCCACGGCGGGCAGCTCCTCGCCGGTCTGTTGTTGGGCAACAGCAAGCGACGCCGTCGAGGTCGTCGCACCGGAGAATACGCCCACGGAGAGCAAGGGTGACAGGCCCAACCATCCGCCCGCGAGAAGCGCTACGGCAGCAGCCCCCACCACCGCGATGGCAGCAGTGATCATGTGTTTCAGCTGCTCAGAGAACCCCTTGAAGAAGCGTTCGCCGGCAGACAAGCCCTGCATATAGATAAAGAGGCCAAGCCCCATCTCTTGCAGGCTGCTTAAAATCGTTCCGTCGAGTTCGATAAAGGCGCCGATGGCCAGTCCCACAAACAAGGTGCCGGCTGCGCCGAAGCGCAACGGGCCGAAGGGGATCATGCCGAACAACGTGCCGAGCAAGGCAACAAAGAATATGCTCAGCCAAATATTTCCATCAAATAGAGCCAACACGAAAGGCCATTGTAGGAAAGCGAGAGCAAAAGACCACGTTCAAAGACGCTTTTCTGCGCTAAGGGTGCTCCGTCTCACGTCTGAAGCAGAAAGGAGATCTAAAAATGGCGCCTCAGCTTGGCCAGTTAGCTGCCGAGGAATTCCTTCCACGCCGGCCACTCCGCATAGGTCTGAGCGCGCCCGGCTTCATAGTTCGCACGCAGCTTAGTCACCGAGCGCTCGGTCGAAGCCACCTGCATATCCTCCGGAAAGAAAAGCTGAGCGCGCCCCTTTTTCTCCAGTTCCAGGAGTAGCTCCTTGGAGGCGTTATAGCGTGGTGGGCGCGCAATCATCGCCTCCGCCACAGCCGGGTACTTCCGGAAGACCCGACGCAGCGCCGCCGGCCGCCCCACTTCCGGGCGCACGTACCCACGCGGTTTCGAACCGAGGAAAAGAAACTTCTCGAACCCGGCCTTCTCCGCTTGCTCGATGAGGATGCCACCGGACTCGCCCATCGCACCGTCGACATAAGGCACGCCATCGATGACGCGCATCGGCATGATCAGCGGCAACGTTGAAGAGGCGCGAACACGCACCATCAGGTCGTCTTGGGTCTTTATGTCTTCGCGCCCCCAGTACACGCTCTCCCCGGTATCGGCACGGGCGGCGGATATGCACATCTGTGCCGGGTTGGCCTCGAAGGCTTCCCAGTCAAAAGGCATGTCCTGGTCCGCGGCTTTCTCGTAGATGAACTCCGCGTTGAAGTAGCCGCTACCGCGCAGCAGCGAACCTAGGCCACCGAAGCTGGGGTTCTTGGCAAAGTCTACGAAGGATTCCTCCGAGCGACTCACATCGCGGGAGAGGAAATTCACGGTGTGCGAGGAACCCGCGGAAACGCCTCCAACCCAGCCGAATTCCACCTCCTCCTGCAGAAGCTTGACGATGCACGCGGCGGTATAGGAATTGCGCATGCCGCCGCCTTCAATGACAAGTGCTGTATCTTTCGCGTCAATCACAGTGCTCGATGGTACCCCCGCGCTAGGATCGCGCCATGGGTTTGTTTTCTGCGGTTAAGGATGTCATCGACAAACTCGGCGGCTCCAGCACTGTCCGTTTGGCTTCCCCGGATCCCCACGCCGTCGAGGTCTCTTTAGATCACCTGTCCGTGCACACAGCGAGCGGTCTCATCATCCTGGCTACCTCCCCTGCCGGTGCGCAGGTGCTCAGTGAGGTGGCCCATTCCGGCGAGCCCGCACAGTTACGCGGACCGCAATCCACGGTGCACCTCTCCCCCACGGCGAAGACACAGCGCCCTGTCCACGATCCCAAGCGGGGCTGGGCCATCCCGTTGTCGTCTGCGGAAAGAGAGGCGCTGTCCCGGATCAGCGCCGAGCCCGGCGATTATGAAATTTCCGAGTCCCTCGCCGTATCGATCGAAACCACCCCTGAAGAAAGCTAACCAACCATGCTTATTCTCCCCTTCCAAGGGCAGACTCCCCGCATCCACCGCAGCGCCTGGATTGCCCCGAATGCCACCATCATCGGTGACGTCACCATCGGGCCAGATTCTTCTGTGTTCTATGGAAGCGTGCTGCGCGGGGACGTCGGTTCCATCCACCTTGGGGCGCGCGTCAATATCCAGGACAACTGCGTCATCCACGTTGAATCCAGTAAGCCTTGTGTGCTGGAGGATGACGTCACCGTAGGACACATGACCATGCTCCATGGCACGCACGTGGGCGCGGGCACGCTGATTGGGATGAAGTCTTCTTTACTCTCCGGCTCTACCGTGGGCCCAGGTTCTCTCATCGCTGCCGGCGCTGTGGTGCTCGAAGGCCAGGATATTCCCGCCGGCACCCTAGCTGCTGGGGTGCCCGCCAAGGTGCGCCGCGAGTTGAGCCCTGAGGAATCCGCCGCCTTCATCCCGCACGCCGCGCGCTACGTCGAGATTGCTCAGAAGCAGGCGCTGCTTGGCGAAGCCCTCCCTCTCGACGAAGTCCTCTACGACTAGCGCCACGACTCTTTCACACTGCCGTTGTTGCCAAAACTCTTGAGCTCGCCGCAGGATCTGACCAGATCTTTGGCAACTAGGGCAGTTCTGCTCCGCAAGCTAAGGCCACGAGCTAAGCCACCCATCGATTGCTCTCAGTGCTGAAGCCCTAGAGCAGGGAAACAAGCCCCATGATCACTAGGAAGGCAGCCACGCCATAGCCACTCCACAGCGCAACTGTGGCGGAGTTCTCCCGCGCCCACGCGAAGGCGCGACCGGCCCAGGAATGTGGTTTCGCCCGAACCATAGCGATGAAAAGCCCGCACACCGTGGGCAGTGAGAGCGCGAAAGTGGCATAGAAGAAAAGGCCGCCGTATTTAACGGTGTTGCTAAAGTCCCCTGCCGCAAGGTGCATCAGCCCATAGAAGAAAGGCACGGAGGTCAAGGACTGGATAACCCCCATGGCATAGCCCACCGCGACAGTCTTGGCCGAAGGCGTGCGCAGCGGGCCGAGGAGTTTCTGCACCATGTCATTAGGTTCGCCCTTGGAGCGCCAGGCCAGAAGGCCCAGTCCCAGGCCGATGACCACCAGTCCCCAGCCAAGCAGCGGTGATTCGAGTGCGGCAGCCACCTTGTCCTGGATACCGACGAACACAAACATCACCACGGCGGCTGCGGTGAGCACACCGAACCAATCACCGACGATGACTAGGGCCGCGATCTTGCGGTAGCTGCCCCGCGGAAGCATGATGCCGATAGCTACCAGGATTCCGATCAGTAGAGCATTGACGGAATCGGCAAAGGCATTGAGCACGGCTTCGAGCATGCGGGCCAGTGTACAGGGCGTCGTGTCGGAGCTAATACGGACTCCGAGCCTTCAGCTCCTGCACCGAGCCTCACCCTAGCGGTACAGCCTGAGGAAACATTCACTCACTGTTTACCGTTAAGGGCCCTCATGTGAGGGCTGTCAACGGTAAGGTATTGAAAAGTGCTTGCCGCCGCGACGGGTTTCTCCCCCATCGTCGGCGGCGCCCTAACTCATGCCCCGACAGTGATGTGGAGAGATAACAAATGAAGGTAGCGATTCTCGGCGGAGACGGCTTCTGCGGTTGGCCCGCTTCCCTCTATCTCTCCGACCAAGGCCACGATGTCATCATCGTGGATAACCTCTCCCGGCGCGCCATCGATGAGGAGTTGGGCGCGGAATCCTTAACACCCATCGCCTCCATTGAGGAGCGCCTGGCTGCGTGGACCGAGGTCTCCGGCAAGACCATCGGCTTCCGCAACCTCGACGTGGCCCAGGACTACGACGGCTTGTTGGATTTCCTGAATACCGAGCGCCCAGATGCTGTGGTGCACTTTGCTGAGCAACGTGCCGCCCCCTATTCCATGAAGAACTCGCGCACAAAGCGCTACACGATGGATAACAACATCAACGCCACCCACAACTTGCTCGCCGCCATTGTCGAGTCTGAGCAAGATATCCACGTCGCCCACTTGGGCACCATGGGTGTCTACGGTTACGGCACCGCCGGCATGAAGATCCCGGAGGGCTACCTGGATGTACAGGTGGATGCGGGGGAGAATGGCGTCGTCAAGCAGCAAATCCTCTACCCCTCCAATCCGGGCTCGGTCTACCACATGACGAAGGTGCTGGACCAGCACCTGTTTGCCTACTACGCCAAAAATGATGAGCTGCGCATCACCGACCTACACCAGGGCATCATCTGGGGCACGCACACTGAGCAGACCCAGAAGGATGAGCGCCTGATCAACCGCTTTGATTATGACGGTGACTACGGAACGGTGCTCAACCGCTTCCTCATTCAGGCCGGTATTGGTTATCCGCTGACCGTGCACGGCACCGGCGGACAAACCCGCGCTTTTATCCACATCCGTGACATGGTGCGCTGCATCGAGCTAGCGCTGCAGAACCCGCCGGCACGCGGTGAGCGCGTGAAGATCATCAACCAGATGACCGAAACCCACCGCGTGCGTGACCTGGCAGAGTTGCTGGCGAAGATTTCTGGTGCGGAAGTGGCTTATGTGCCGAACCCGCGCAAGGAATCCGCGGAGAATGAACTCCACGTCACCAACGACACTTTCCTCGAACTAGGGCTGGAGCCGACCACCTTGTCGGAGGGGTTGCTCCATGAGGTCGAGGAGGTTGCGCGTAAGTACGCCGACCGCGCGGACCGCTCCAAGATTCCGGCGCAGTCGCTGTGGACGCGCCAGCAGCACGCCGGCGTTCCTTCCACGGAGGCTTAAACCTTCGTGCGCATCGCTATCGTTACTGAGGTCTTCCTGCCCAAGATCGACGGCGTGGTCACGCGCCTGACGCGCACGCTGGACCAGTTGGCCGCGATAGGCCACGAGGTCCGGATTTTTGCCACGGGCAAGGCTCCTGACTCCTATGCCGGCTTCGAGGTCACCCGCATCCCCAGTCTGTCGCTGTGGGTCTACCCGGAGATCAAGTTTGGCCTGCCTTCGTGGAAATTCTTCAAGGAGATCCGAGATTTCGATCCCGATGTCATCCACGCGGTCAACCCCATTTGGACTGCAGCCCTCGGCGTCTTCGCCGCGCAGCGCGATGCCGTGCCGCTGGTGGCCAGCTTCCATACCAATGTCCCCGAGTATGTCGATGCGCTGGGCATCGGATGGACCCGCCCGCTGACTGAGGCCGCTCTGAAGTACCTGCACAACCAGGCGGCGGTGAACCTGTGCACCTCTGGCCCCATGGTGGATAAGGCTCGGACGATGGGGATCCGCAACGTGCAGTTGTGGCCCAAGGCGGTGGATACGCAGACCTATCACCCTGACCGCGCCACAGCACAGATGCGCGAGCGCCTCGCCGGTGGTAACCCGGATGCCCCGCTGGTGACCTATATCGGGCGTGTTTCCAAGGAGAAGGACTTGGAGCGCCTCGACCACGTGATGCAGCTAGTGCGGGCACAGCTTAGCGACGCCCGCCTGGCCATCGTTGGCGATGGTCCCGCTTTGGAGGAGCTCAAGGCTAGCTTCGATCCTGCGCACACAGTGTTCACCGGCTACCTGTCTGGCGAGGAGCTCGCCGCTGCATTCGCCGTGGGGGATGTCTTCCTCTTCCCCTCCGCCACGGAGACTTTGGGGCTGGTAGCACTCGAGTCCTTCGCCTCGGGCGTGCCGGTCGTCGGCACGAATGCCGGTGGTATCCCCTTCGTCATTGAAGAAGGCGTGACCGGGCACCTCATCGCTCCCGACGCCAATGATGAGGCCTGGGCCCGCGCCACGGTCGGACTCCTCGAAGACCCTGCCCGCCGGGAGACGATGGGCGCTGCCGCCCGCCGCGAGGCTGAAAAGTATTCCTGGGTAGAATCCACCCAAGCCCTCCTCCACGCCTACGAGGAGGCTATCGAACACCCCTTCCGCAGGGAAGAAAACGAAGTCAAGGAGCACTAATGGATTCCGCCCAGAACCTGTACTCCGCAGGCGCTTTTATCCAAGCCGGCATCGACGCCACGTTTACGTCCCGCTTGGGCGACGTGCGCGACGTCGAAGTGAACTTCACGCCCGCTGCCCCCGCCCCCGAAGCCCGACAAGCAGCGCAGCCAGACCAAGACCAGCGCGCGGTGGTGCGCTTTAGTACTGATTCAGGGAGCTATGACTTCGATGGACTGCGTCTAGCCACCATCCAGGATGGACAGCTGCACTGGGCCACGGGTTTGACGGAACAAGCGCCCCAACCTCAGTTCCACGGACCACAGCCCGATTCCACCCTGCTTCGCGGCTTAGCGCGGCGGTTGGTGGGTGACCGGCCCGTTCTCCGCGTCCCACAGGGTGAGGGCGAAGCACTCGTCGCCGTCGATTTCACGGAGCTCCACCCAGATCCCCGTGTCAGCATCCTGGCCGGGCTCGAACGCTCGGGGGATGTCGAAGGGGGCGTCGACGAGCGCCTTGCTACCTCTGAGCTCGCCTCCTATCTAGGCGTGGCACCGGTGGCAGCAGAAGGCCTCGCGCGCTTCCACGGCACTCGGATCGCGGCCCTTCCCCACCCCTCAGGCCAGGCCGGGCTTAGCGCACGCGATGTATTGGCTGACGCCCACTTTCTTGCCACCGAGCATAATTTCTTCTTGGAGGCCCGCTTCCCCAACCTGTCTGCGGACCTCGACCCTGGCACGTCTCGCACCGTGGTGAACTCTGATTATGGTTCGCTCACGGTTCCCGCCCACCTCATTGCTACTCTCGACGCATCCACGGACACGTTCACCTGGGCATGGGCGGACGAGCTATCTAGTTCCATGTCCGCCCAAGCAGCGGCGAACCTGCGCCGCTTCGGCTATGACAATGCTCTCCCCGAGCTGATTCGCGCCCGTGTGTCGATCCCCGAAGCGCGCTCGGTGCGCCTGCCGCAGTTAGCCATGCCGGTCTTGGGGCTGTGGACCCTATTGCCTGTGCAGCTGCCCGATGGTCGCCGGGGGCTGGCGCTGACCGATGCCCCTGCCTTCCATCTGCCCGCACCGACCCCGGCCGCCACGCAGGCCACCCTTAACGTTGCCGTGCCTGAAGGAGTGGATGAACACCGGGCGCGCGCCGCCTATCAGCAGGCACGTGGCCTATAAGTCCTAACTAGGAGTTCAACACTGCGCGGAATTCTTCGGCGTCAACCTCCTCGGTGGTCGCTGGGTTAAACGCAGCATCCTGGGTCTTGTCCACCAGCACCGCGCGCACGCCTTCGGAAAAATCGGGGCGGCGGTACATGTGCATGCCCAGCTTGAGCTCCAGTAGGAGGGCCTCGCGGATATCGTCGACAGCAGCCTCCGCCTCATAAAGCTCATTGGCCGCAACGATGGCGGCTGGACAGGCGGCGGCCATGAGGCGGCGTACTTCGCCGGCAATGGTTGGGCGCTTGTCGAGCTCCGCGGAAATCTCCTCCCACGTCGGCAGCGCGAAGGTCTCCTCCAAGTCTTTGGCTACCTGCTCCAACGGCGCCGGCTGTTGTGGTGCCGGCAAAGCTAGATCCTCCAGTGCGGCGTCGATGCCCCGCTCGATAGCTGCCTCAATCAACTCAGCGGCATCCTTAACCACGTGGGTTGCGACACCCGTCCACAGCATGTCCGCGGCATACATGCGGTAGCCGCTGAGCCCCCAGAATTTTGCCAAGCCCGGCGAAGCTACTCCGCGTGTGCCCACCATGCGCTGCGCTGCATAGGCCACTCCCACGTCCGTGACGTAGCCGATATTCATCTCCGGCATCGAGGCGAAGGCCTTCTCAGTTACCACGCGGTGCGAACCATGCATGGAGATACCCAATCCACCACCCATCACAACCCCGTCGATGACGGCAATATAGGGCTTCGGGAACTCGGCGATATCACCGTTGGTGAGGTACTCGCTGGCGAAGAAGGCATCGACTTCCTCCAATTTTCCTTCCGCGATTCCCTCACGGGCGTGGCGCACATCGCCACCGGCGCAAAAAGCTTTGGGGCTGTTGGAATGAATCAGGACTTGCTCAATCTCGTCATCCTGCGCCCACGCTTCGAGGGAGCGGCGGATGATGTCAATCATCTCCGGGTTCAAAGAATTCAGAGCCTTCGGGCGATTGAGTTCAAGGACTCCGGTACGGTTGCGGACAGAAACGAGTACTGGATCAGTCATAGTCATGCGCACCAGTGTTCCATATCACAAATGTTTCAGCCACCTATTTTTGGCGCTACCTTGGACATGGTTTCTGCTTTTAGCCCAACCCATTTAGATTGGTGTGACTTTCTTGCTCCCACAACTTGTTGCTCTTGACATGGACGGCACGCTCCTCGATGCCCACGGCCAACTACCAGCGGACTTCGCGGAGCTGCAGGAGCTTGCCGCGCACCGTGGATGCGAGCTAGTTCCGGCCTCAGGGCGCCAACTGGCAACACTCAAGCAGATGTTCCCGCAAGGCGAAACCTTCATCGCTGAAAATGGCTCAGTAGTCATGCGTGGTGGCGACATCATTGCGACATTCCCGCTCCCGGAAGCGACCGTGCACTCAGCACGCGAGGCCTCAGCAGCCATGGATGTGGAGCACACCGTGGTGCTGTGCTCACCTGAAACCGCCTATGTCGGGCGGGATGCATCCGATGCAGCCTGCGCAGAGATCTCCAAGTACTACAAGGCGGTCACGTGGGTCGATGACCTAGACGCCGTCCCCGATAGCAACATCATCAAGATCGCCATCTTCTGCGAATCCGGTTCAGAGGCACACATCTACAAACCCATTGTCCGCGCTGTCCCGGAAGACAACGTGGCGGTATCGGGCAAAGTCTGGCTCGATGTCATGGCTCGCGGCGTGGATAAAGGTGCAGCCTTAGTCAAGCTCGCTGAACTCGCCAACGTACCCATCACCGCCACCGTGGCCTTCGGTGACTACCTCAATGATCTCGAAATGCTGCGCGCTGCCGGGACAGCCGTCGCGATGGAGAACGCACATCCGCAGCTGAAAGACCTAGCGGACATCATTGCCCCTCCCAATACTGACAACGGCGTCAGCACCGTGCTTCGCCAGCTTTTGCGCACCTAACACGCTCCCCTGACTCCTTGACCGACTAGCCACGCGCACAGAGTAGGATTACTCGGGTTACTAAGCCTCAGTATCCGAACCACGGTGTCTACCTGCGGAGTGTGAAGTGAAGAAGTTTTTGCGGTCGATGGTGTCACGCTTGGCAAAAGGCGAATCATCCACATCGAGTTCCACTCCGGACTCCCCTTCCGCTTCACAGAAGCCTTCTTCAACGTCGACTACTGCATCTAAAGTCTCAGCCGCGTCTACTAAGTCCACTACGGCTGTCAAGCCCTCATCGGCTTCTCCATCCCCCGCACCTACTGACACCACGAAGCCTGGAAAGTCGACCACTCCCGCCGAGCCCACCACCTCGGATAAAAGCGCTACGCCCAGAGCTCAGCGGCCCAGCACTCAGCGCCCAGCCGCGCGGCCTGGCCGCGTGCGCCCACGGCCAGCGGAAGACTTCACCCTGGACTTGTCGCCGAGCGCCCTTCCCAAAGCTGCGGCGGTGAAGAAGGCCAAACTCGTCAAAGCCCGCGAGGAGGCTGACGTAGTCTCGACTGGCCGCCGGGGCCCACGACGCACCGTCCCTCGCCGCCCGATCACGCAGAGCCCTGCCCCGCAGAAAACAGGTTCTGAGCAGCAGAACAAGACTTCTGTTCCGGGAAACAAGGTCTCGGAGACCAGCCGTGCCAGCAAGACTCCGGCCGCCACACCAGGTTCCCAGCCCGCTGCGGCAAAGTCCCCTACAGCTGCCACAACACAGAAGCCGGCCTCGACTCCGGCACCGGCTGCACACAAAGAAAAGACTCCCAAACCTACTAAGAATCCTGCACAGGGCGAAGAGCGCCAAAAAGCCCAGCGCACTGAGGCCATCAAGGCCGAGGCACCTGAACAGGCCAAAGAACCGGGAAAGGGAAAGGAAAAAAAGAAAAAAGAAACCGCCGGGCCCGAGAATGAGATTTCGCGGGCTCTGGCTCGTCGCTCACAGTCCGTCGGGGTGCTGAGCACAAAACAAGAAAAGCGCCGTTCAGCAAAGCGGCCAGTAGCGAAAGAATCCACTGCTGCTGCCGCGGCTCCGGCAACTGCAACCGCGGCAGCGGTAGGCGCCGCAACGGCAAGCGCGACGTCCGCCACTGCGGCTACGGCCCCCGCCACGGCTCCTGCCGCTGCCAGTGCATCCGCCCGCAGCACAGCCGCCCCGTCTACAACTGCACCTGCAACCAAACCACGCCGTCGACGCGCCCGGCTGCGTCAAGTACCGGGCTTGGATGGTCTGCGTGGTCTCGCGGTGCTCGCCGTAGTGATCTATCACTTCTTCGGGGATATCCTCCCCGGCGGTTACCTCGGCGTGGACATGTTCTTTGTCCTTTCCGGCTTCCTCATTACCTCGCTGCTGGTCCGTGAATTCAACGCGACTGGGCGCATCAGCCTCAAGGATTTTTGGATCCGCCGTTTCCGGCGCATTCTCCCCGCCGCCCTCGTGGTCCTCTCGATATGTACTGCGATTGTGGCCCTCATCGGCGGCGACCTAGCAGTAGGCATCCGCCAGCAATTCTTGGGCACCTTCTTCTTTGTCAACAACTGGACCCAAATCGCCACCAGCCAAACCTACTTTGCGCCAAATGAAGTGCAGGTCTTCGCGCACTATTGGTCCTTGGCCGTCGAGGAACAGTTCTATCTGATTTGGCCCCTGCTGATGTTTGGCATCTTTGCCATTTCCCGCCGCAAGCCCAAGCGTCTGCCCATCGCGGTATCGCTGATCCTCACGATTGCTTCGGCCGTCGCGATGGCGCTCATCTTCACCCCGGGCGAGGATCCCACCCGTGTGTACTACGGAACCGATACCCATGCCTTCGGTCTCCTCATTGGCGCAATGTTGTCCCTGCTTTTGACCTCCACCGACAAGGACGTCGACGCCGACTCTTGGCCGGCAGCAAACAAGGGCACTCTTGCCGGTGCCGTTGGAACTCTCGCACTAGTTGCTTACCTTGCCCAACTGGTATGGATGGGCGCGGACCGCGAATTCACCTACCGCGGTGGTTTGGTCCTCACCAGTGTGCTCGGCGCGGCGATGATTTGGGGAGTGGTGCGGGAAACCGGCCCCCTCACCTGGATTTTCCGCACCCGCGTGATGCGCTGGCTGGGACAGCGTTCCTTCTCTTTGTACCTCTGGCACTGGCCGGTAGTCATGATTGTCCACGCGCTGTCCGATGCCCCTTCGTGGCTCCTGGGTCTCCTTTGCCTTCCGCTGAGCTGCTTGCTGGCAGAGGTGACCTACCAGTTTGTAGAAAACCCCTTCCGCCGCGCCGGATTCCGCCCCACGTGGCATGCCTATTGGTCGGCACGCCCCAGCATGGAGGAGATTAAGGATGGCTTTGGCAAGGCCCTGTGGCCTGCAGTCCCCGTCATCGTCGTGCTATCTCTACTCGGTGTGGGCTATGCTCTGGTGACCTCGGAGGATAAGAGCGAACTAGAGCGCGAGCTCGAGCGCATGGCGCAGTCCAACGAGCAGGCTGCTAGCTCCGCTCCGGCACAGCCCTCGGAAACTGCAAAGCCGAAGGAGAAGCGCGCGATACCCACTGGCAACGAAATCAGTGCGATCGGTGATTCTGTCATGCTTGCTGCTTCCGAAGCACTTAGTGAGCGTTTCCCGGGTATCAGTATCGACGCTGCTATCTCCCGCCACTATTCGGCAGCCCTGCCCGTGGTTCAGGGGCTGAAGGATTCCGGGCAGTTGCGCTCCACCGTATTTATGGGCTTGGGCACCAACGGAGCTACGTTTGAGGGCCAAATGGACGAGCTCATCGACATCGTTGGCTCCGAGCGCACACTGGTCCTCGTGTTGCCTTACGGTGAGCGCGATTGGATGGGGCCGGCGCGCGCCGAAATCATCGAGGCCGCAACGACGCACGACAACGTCTATATCGCAGACTGGTGCGGAGTAGCGCAGGAGAATCCTGCCATGCTTTACGACGACGGTGTACACCCGCTACCCGAAGGCGCGCACCTGTACGCGGATGCTCTGTACGCCGCCCTCGAACAGTACGCAGACGGGGAGAAGAACCTCACTACAGTGTGCTCCAGCTAAGCGACAAAGACCTAAGAATCACGAAAAGCCGCCCAGCTTCACAGCTGGGCGGCTTTTGTTTAAGCATGCGGTTTAGACCGAGAATTCAGCCATCTTATCCCACTCCGTCTTACCTGGAATGGAAGTATTGATGATGTCCGGGGTCTCCACCAGGTACTTCGGGAACTCCTCGCAGGAGCGCTTGAAGTGCTCGGTGTTGACGTGGTCGACGTCAGTGCCATCCTTGTAGGACTCAAGCAGCAGGAAGCGCTGCTTGTCTTCCGGATCGCGGAACCACTTGAAGTCGATGCAGCCGGGCTCTGCCTGGCATGCTTTGGTGTACCAGTCAATCTCGTCCAGGAAGGTATCCGCGTACTCGGGCTTAACGTGGAACTGTACGTTGATCAAAATCATGTGCCCCACTGTAACGCTCTCCACGAAAACGTGCAGAAGGCCCTGCCTGAGGCGGCAGGGCCTTCTGCTAGGGCGGCTTTCATAAACCGCGCGGCGGCTTAGTTGAAGAAGTACTCCGCTACGTAGACGTGGGTGCCATCAAAGGCCTGGGATACGCCGAAACCGGTGCCATCGGTCTTGGTCACGGGCACGTCGCGGTTGAGCCAGTTCACGCGGTCCTTCGCTTCCGACTCAGTGAGCTTGTAGATGTTGCCGCTGCCCTCTTCCAGGTGAGTCAGGCCATCGCCAACATTGTCTTGGAAGGTGACCTTGCCAGCCGCGGCCTGGTTTGCCCACTCCTGGGCAATGTTCTTGGCGTTGGCATCCTCGTGGTGGCCCTGCTTCAGCAGGTGGGCGTGGGTTGCACCGACAAGCTCATTTGCCACGGCCGGGGTCGGCTTCTTGATGAAGCCTGGCAGCTGGACGTTGTACTGCTTGGCCAGGTCATAAGCCTGCGCAGGCAGCTCGATCTCTAAAGAGTTGACCTGCTCAACGGCCTGGGAGGACAGCTGGTTCAGTTCCTGCGGCTGTGCGGAGGAAAAGTTGACCGGGGCGGCCTGGGCCGCGGAGACCGACAAAGCGGCGCTAAGGGATGCTGCCACGGCGGCAGTAGCGGACAGGCGGGAAACACGACGGAAGGAATTCATGCCTTCTACCGTGCCATACAACTGCGAGCGCAGTGAAGGTCTGCTCGGTTCTAGGGGATTTTCGATACCACTTTGTTATCCCCTGCCGGCGTCAGCGCCACGACGTGAAAGAATGACCGAAGGCTAGCTTTCACAATTATTCGAAAGGTTGATCACTGTTGCTGGACGTCTTAACCGGCTTCGCCATCATTTTTGTGGTTATCGGGGTGGGCTTCTTCTTGGCTCACCGAGGCGTTATTGGCGAGGGCGAGGCGCGCCTGCAGTTCAACCGCACAGCGTTCTGGGCAGCCACCCCGGCGCTGATTTTTTCCAGCGTGGCCACCTCAGATACCTCTGCCTTCACCTCTCCCGTTGTCGCTGTCATTGCGATTGCTTCAGTCACCACGATGGCACTGTATGGGTTGCTCAGCGCACTGTTCTTCCGGCGAAGCGGAGCAGAAACGATGGCCGGTGCGGCAGCGGCAAGCTATTACAACTCCGTCAACATTGGACTGCCCATCGCGACCTATGTCATCGGTGATGCCACCTTTGTGGTGCCAGCACTCGTACTCCAGATGGCGGTACTCTCCCCCTTCATCATCGCCGGCCTCAACGCTCAGGGGACAAGCCTGCGTTCGATCGCCAGCTCCGTGGTTTCCGGACTTACGGCACCTGTCGTCATCGCGGCCATCGCCGGCTTCATCGTTTCTGCAGCTGGCTGGCAGGTCCCCGATGTCATCATGGCACCCCTCGAGATCCTCGGTGGTGCTTCCATTCCGATGATCCTCATGAGTTTCGGAGCCTCCCTTACAGGTAAAGGGTTGCTGACCAACGACCGCCTGCCGACGATTACCGCCACGGTTCTTAAGCTCATTGCCATGCCAGCCATCGCCTTAGCGGCAGGCCTAGCCTTGGGGCTGAGCGGCAACGAGCTTTACGCAGCGCTCATCTTGGCCGCGCTTCCGACCGCGCAGAACGTCTACAACTATGCCGCGACCTACCAATCGGGAGAAACGGTGGCGCGCGATACGGTCTTCCTCACCACCTTCCTCTCCCTGCCGGCCATGCTGGCTATCGCCGGGTTCTTTGGGTAGGGCTAGGCCAAACCGTCAAGCACTAGCCTTCGAGCTTCTCCCCCAGCTCCAGCCACTCCATCTCGAGTTCTTCGCGCTCGGCGGCAACGGCTTTGAGCTCGGTGTCGAGCTTCGCTAGCTCACCACTTTCCCCCTCACCAGAGGACATCTTCTCCGCGGCTTGTGCCATCTTTTCATTCAGCTTCGCGGTCTTGTCGTCGAGCTTGCTCATCTTGCGTTCCAGCGCATTCATTTTCTTGGTCAGCTCGCGCTCTTCCTGAGAGCTCAAACGCTTGGTCGGGGCGGCTTCCGCGCTTTGTTCGTCGGTGTTCTTGGAGCTCTCCCCCAAGTCGAGAACGCCGCGGGCGGTGGCAGCTTCCATTTCTTGGCGGCGACGCAAGTATTCCTCAATGCCTCCCGGCAGGTTGGTGAGCTTGCCATCCCCAAACAGCGCATACGTGTTATCGGCGATGCGCTCGATGAGGTAACGATCGTGGGAAATCACCACCAGGGTGCCGGGCCACGAATCTAGAAGAGACTCCAGCTCCTGAAGAGTATCGATGTCGAGATCGTTCGTGGGCTCGTCGAGAAGCAGCACATTCGGCTCTGCCATGAGCACGCGGGTCAGCTGCAGGCGGCGGCGCTCACCACCGGAAAGATCGCCGACCGGCGTGCGCTGGCGCTTGGCGGAAAAGCCCAGGCGTTCAGCCAGCTGAGAGGCGGAGAGCTCCTTCTTTCCCAGGTGGACGTAGGTGGCGACGTCCTCGACGGCGTCGAGAAGCCGGCGCTGCGGATCCAAGTCATCGAGTTCTTGGCGAAGCCAGCCCAGCCGCACGGTCTTGCCCTCGATGCGCTTGCCGGCGGCGAGCCCTACTTCACCCGCAAGGGCGCGCAGCAGCGTGGTCTTGCCCGAACCGTTAACACCGACGAGGCCGATGCGCTCGCCCGGCGCCAGCCGCCAGGTGAGGTGATCCACCAGCGTGCGGCCATCCGGGGTTGTGACCTTGGCATCCTCAAGCTCAATGACGACGCGCCCCTGGCGCTGCTTAGAGAAGGCCATGAGCTCAACCTTGTCACGCGGCGCAGGAACATCCGCGATGAGTGCCTCAGCCGCCTCAATGCGGTAGCGCGGCTTCGAGGTACGGGCCGGTGCCCCGCGGCGCAGCCACGCCAGCTCTTTGCGCGCCAAGTTCTGCCGGCGCTGCTCGATAGCATCAGCTTGGCGGGCACGCTCGGCGCGGGCAAAGGTCCAGTCGTTATAGCCACCCTCGTAAGCATCGACGACACCATCGTGCACCTCCCAGGTCGTGGTGGCGACGGTGTCGAGGAACCAGCGATCGTGCGTGACGACGACGACCGCCAGCTTGCGCGAAAGCAAGTGGCTGGCCAACCATTGCACGCCTTCGACGTCAAGGTGGTTGGTCGGCTCATCGAGCACCACAATATCGAGGTCTTGAACAAGTGCGGCGGCCAGGTTGACGCGGCGGCGCTCACCACCAGAGAGCGAGCCCACAGGGGTGTCTAGCCCTAGGTCAACGATGCCGAGGCCACCGAGGACATCGCGCACCTTGGCATTAGACGCCCATTCGAATGTCTCCAACCCAAGCGGCTCGATGATGACCTGGGCGATGGTGAGCGACTCCTCCAGCTCAAAGCGCTGGGTTACCACCGCCATGCGCAAATCCGAATTGTGGGACACACGGCCCGAGTCCGGGGATTCGATGCCGGTGAGAACTTCCAGCAGCGTGGTTTTGCCGCCGCCGTTGACGCCGACGATGCCGATACGATCACCGGTTTGCACGCCGAGGGAGACCCCGTCCAGCAGGGTCTTGAGACCAAAGGACTTGGTTACATTTTCAAGGTTAATGAGGTTCGCCATATCGAGAGTTCATCTTAGTGTCTCAGCGTGGCTGAACGAAGAACGCAGCCGCTGCCCCTACAACAGGGTGGCGCCTGACGCCGGTCCCGTGGTCACTAGGCCATTGGTGCCGCGGTTATCGGCGCAGACCTGGGCCACCACTTCCTGCGCGGTCTCCTCATCTTCACAGAGGAAGGCACAGGTTGGCCCAGAGCCGGAGACAATCCCATTGAGGGCGCCGGCGGACTCACCAGTATCAAGAATCTTGCGCAGGTCTGGGCGTAGCGAAAGGGCTGCTGGTTGGAGGTCGTTGTGCATCACCGCGGCGAGCTCGCGAGGGTTGCCGCCCACGAGGGCTTGCCCCACGGCTTCAGTGTCGAGATGCGGTGTGCTTCCCCGGCCGGCAGCGCGCAATTCGTCCAGCTTGCGGAAGACAGAGGGCGTTGACAAGCCCTCCGCATTGGTGATGATTGCCCAGATATAGCGCCCACGCGAGAGCATCGGCGTCAAGAGCTCGCCGCGCCCGCGCCCCAAGGCCGTGCCACCCATGAGGGTAAAGGGAACGTCGGAACCCAGCTCCGCGGCAAGCTCGTAGAGCTTCTCCATACTGAGCGGCTCGCGGCCAAACTCGGTACCCAACGCCTGATTAGCCAGAAGCAGGGCTGCGGCGGCATCGGCAGAACCGCCAGCCATGCCGCCGGCGGCCGGGATACTCTTTTCCATCGTGAGCGTTCCAGCAGCCGGCAGCATGAGGTTCTGTGCCACCAATTCCACCGCGCGCCAAGCCAGATTCTCGGTCGTTGCCGGAACGCCCTTCGCATGATTGCCGGTGACTTCCACGGTGCTTCCCTCGCTCCAGCGGTAGCTCACGCGATCGTGCACGTCGAGAGACTGGAAGACGGTAGCTAGCTCGTGGAAACCATCCGCGCGGGCCTCACCGACGCCCAAGTGTAGGTTGACCTTGGCGTGGGCGCGCGCCTGCCAAAGCTGCGGGGACTCGTTTACCGTCTTGCTCATGAGACTTCCGCCAATCGAACGAAGTCCTCCACGCCCAGCTTCTCACCGCGCAGGCGCGGATCGATTTCCGCCGCGCGTAACGCTTCCTCTGCTGCCGCGGCGGAACCATAAAAGCCCGCTAAGGCGGCGCGAAGCGTTTTGCGGCGTTGGGCAAAGGCGGCGTCGATCAGCGCAAAGAGCCGTGGTCGCAGCTCCTCGTCGAAAGGGCGGGTGCAGTCGATACGCACCAGTCCTGACTCGATCTTGGGTGCCGGCCAAAACACGTTCTTGCCAATCGTGCCGGCTTGGCGGACGGGGCCATAAAAAGATGCTTTCACACTAGGTATGCCATAGACCTTGCTGCCCGGCGCGGCGGCGAGGCGCTCAGCTACCTCCAGCTGCACCATGACCAGAACACGGCGAATCGATGGGTAGACCTCCAACAGGTGGAGCAGCACCGGCACCGCCACGTTATAGGGCAGGTTGGCCACCAAGGCGGTCGGCTCCCCCAGCTCCCCCGCCTCAACGGTGAGTGCATCCTTCTCCACCACGGTGAGGCGCTCCGCAAAGTCGGCCGCCCGCGCGGCCACAGTGTCCGGAAGCTTGCCTGCCAGACGCGGGTCAATCTCAACTGCCGTGACGTGCTCCACCTCCCCCAACAGCCCCAAGGTCAGCGAACCCAGACCAGGGCCGACTTCCACCACGCGATCCTCCGGACTCAGGTCCGCAGCGGCAACAATGCGCCGGATGGTGTTGGGGTCATGGAGAAAGTTCTGGCCCAGCTTCTTCGTCGGCGTCACATCGAGCTCAGCGGCGAGCTCGCGGATTTCCACCGGGCCCAGCAGGTGGGGTTGTGTCATGTCATCCAGACTAATACGCGCGGCTCGGAAGCTTTAGCGCAGACCAAGCTTCGAGGTGCAGGCGGGCCATGCACCCCAGCCCTGTGCGGCCTGAACCTTCTGGGCCACAGCAATCTGCTGCTCGCGGGAGGCCTGCCATGCCTGCGGGGCGTACTCGGTTCCGCCAAAAGCAGCCCAGGTCGACGGGGTGAACTGCAGACCACCGGAGAAACCGTTGCCGGTGTTGATGGACCAGTTGCCGGTAGCTTCACACTGCGCCAGGGCATCCCACACGGAGCCCTCGGCAACGGCCGGGGCGGTGGACTTGGGCTTGGTGCCGCGCGCGATCACGGCGGCGACGGCCTCATTGCGGACGTCTTCCTTGATGATCTCGTTGGACTCTTCCTTACCGTTGACCTTCACAATCTTGCGGGTCACGGTACGGGAACCAGGGGTGCCTTCCTCGCGGACTTCCTCGGTTCCCTCTTCCAACTCAGGATCGTCGACAAAGTCGGCGGGGGCATCGAAGTCTTCGGTCTTTTCTTCCTCGGAAATCTCGACGCGGTCCACAGTGATGGCCGTGCCGGCCTTAACCGGGGTATCCAACGCTGGGGATACTCGGTCATCCTTGCCCACGGAAATTCCACGGGCTTCCAGCACGTCTTCCACGGTTTTAGCGGCAACGCTGGCGTAGGAGACGGAACCGCCGTCAGAAATCTTGATGATCTTCGGGGACGTAACCTCAAGGTTCATGCCCTCAGTCACCGTTTCATCCTCCTTCACGGTCTTGGAGCCGGAAGTGATGGCAGCTCCCGGGGCGATACCATCGAGGCCGCCCAATAGGTCAGAGACCGTGAGTTCAGTGGAGGAAAGCTGCTTTTCAACACCATCGATGGTCACCGCAACCGGCTTAGCGGTACGAACGGTGATCGAATCACCGTCGGAAACCTGCTCTGACAGCGCGGGATAAACAACGTCTTCTCCCCCGACGTTGACGCCCGCAGCTTCGAGAGCGGCGTTGACATCGCCAGCGAAGGTAGCCAGCTCGGTGGTCTCACCATTGACGTCGAGCGTGATGTCCTTCTGGGCACCAACGGCAACAACACCACCCACGGCAAGGGTGCCGAGCACACCGCCGGTGGCCATGCGCAGCGGCAAGGAGCGGGAGTTATTGATTCGCTTGATCTGCTTCTTCGGGGACATAAACCTTTACTCGTCTCTGCGATGCTGTGTGCACGAAAGGCAGCTTCCTACCTTTGGCACCTGTCATGGCGCACTCTGGGCGCGCCGGCCGGCAACATCAAGGCCGGACTAACTTTGAATAACGATACGGTAACAGAACTCAACGATCGAGACGTATGTACACGCCAGGACCACTAGCAACACACTTGCCACAACAAGCACGCACGCCACCTATGAGCAGCACTTTTGCGTTGGGTGAGAATCGTCACACTCCGAAGACCTGCGCGAAGGTATCAGTCACCTCGGCAGCCAAATCCTCCACCTTTTGACCGCGCGCTTCGGCCACGCAGCGATAGGTGTGTCCGATCAAGGATGGTTCGTTGCGCGCACCGCGGAAAGGCTCCGGTGTCATATACGGCGCATCCGTCTCAATGAGCAGTTGGCCGGCTGGGGCAAGCGCTGCGGCCTGGCGCATTTCTTCGTTGCGCTTGAAAGTCACATTGCCAGCGAAGGAAAGAACATAACCGCGCTCAAGGGCTTCTTTGGCTACCTCCAACGTTGAAGAGAAACAGTGCAACATCACCTTCGGCGCCTGGGCGCACTCCCCCAGTACGCGCATAAGATCTTCATCAGCCTCACGATTGTGGATCATCAGTGTCTTGCCCACCTTCGCCGCCAACTCGGCGTGCCAGCGCAGCGCTTCCTCTTGGACCTCAAGGGGTGCGGTGCGCTCCGGCTCGTGGTGAATCCAGTAGGTATCCAACCCCGTTTCCCCAATGGCCACGCAGCGTGGGGCCGCTGCCATCTCGATCAGGCGCGCGCGGGCGGCCTCATCGAGTTCTTGAGCCTTCGTCGGGTGAATCGCGCAGGCCGCATACACGTTGTCGAACTCGTGTGCTGCGGCCAAAGCCTTCTCCGCCTCGGCCAAACCATCACCCACGGTGACGATGCGCTCAACTCCAGCAGCATGAGCGCGGGCAACAAGGTCAGCGTCGGCGTCGCGGCAGGAGGCGAGGTGCGTATGGGCGTCGATAAGCTGGCTCATACCTTCGGCGGGCACGGGCGTGGGGCGTGGCTTCTTCTTAGACATGGCTGCGAGTGTAGTCTTGCGCGCATGATTATCCGTGAAGCGACGGACGCCGACGTCCCCGCAATGACCGCCACCCTGAATTGGGCTATCCGGGAGACCCACTTCATTTTTCGCAGCGAACCCGCCACCGTTGAGGAACGTACCAAGTACCTGCACCGGTTGCGCCGCGAGAACTGCCCTTGTTTTGTGGCTTTCGATGATGGCGGAACCTATCTGGGTTGGGCGCTCTACCGCCCTTACCGCGATCCGAAGGTGTGGCTGGGCTGCTACGAGACGACGATCTACGTTGAACCCACCGCCCACGGCCGCGGGGTAGGCACGCGCTTGCTTGATGCAGTAGTTCAGCATGCCCGCGAGGCGGAGCAGGTCCATACGCTGCTGGCACTCATCGTGGCCGACAACGCCGCATCCATCAAGTTGCATGAGAAGTTCGGCTTTGCCACTGTAGGAACGTTAAAAGAAGTCAGCCGCAAAGCTGGGCGCTGGATAGACCTCACCCACTTGCAACTCATGGTTTAAGGAACATCATGCACGTTCGTCCCGCAGAGCTTGCCGACGCCCCCGCAATCTCCGCCATCTACAATGCCGCCTCCGCTGCGAAGCCGGCCACTAACCTCGTCACCTGGCAGGAGTCCGTAGAGGACCGCGAAAAGTGGCTCACGCAGATGGAGGAGGAAGGTTTTCCCGTCTATGTGGCCGTGGACGACGACGAAATCGTTGGCTGGGCCGCCTACTTCCAGTTTGTCACCCCGGCTATCTACTACGGCACGGCGGAGGACTCTATCTATATTGCGGAGTCTGCGCGCGGCAAGGGCGTGGGCAGCGAGCTCATGGACACGCTCATGGATCACGCGAAGGAAAATGACTACGTGGAGACGATGATTACCTACATCGTGGACACCAACGAGTCCTCCATTGCTCTGCATAAGAAGTTTGGCTTCGTGGAGACCGGCCGCATGCCCAATATCCACACCAAGGATGGTGTCCGCCTCGGTCTGGTGCACCTACAGCACGACTTCGACCGCCCCTAAAGCGGCTTGATTGACGCCCCGCCTCAGTGACGGCACTGCCATTGTTGCCAAAGATCTGGCCAGATCTTGAGGCAAAGCGGGAAACTTTGGCAACAACGGCGACTTCGGCTTAAACAACTTATCCTGCGCTACGCGGTCACAGACGGCAAACGTGTTAAGCCGACGCTGCCTGAAGCGGCACAATATCGTCCAACTCAGCAAGAATTTTGTCTTCTGCGACATCCAAGTCGTAGTGAGTCTGCAGCCCGAGCCAAAATTGTGGGGACATTCCAAAGTACTTGGCAAGGCGAAGAGCCGTATCGGCGGTAATAGCCCGCTTTCCGTGGACGATTTCGTTAATACGTCGAGGCGGGACCCCTATCGAAACAGCGAGTTTGTGTTGGGTAATCCCCATGCCCTTGAGAAAGTCCTCCATAAGGATTTCACCTGGGTGCACCGGGGGGAGCTTGTTAGTGGTAGTCAACGATCTCAACCTCCTCTGACCCTAAAGCGATCCACCGGAAGCAGATCCGCCATTGGTCATTGATACGAATACTATATTGACCCCGCCGATCGCCCTTCAAAGCTTCGAGCCTATTTCCTGGAGGAATCCGAAGCTCATCGAGCCTCTGAACGTAGCCCAATTGCCTCAGCTTGCGAAGAGCTACCGAGTGAATACGTGAATCAATCGAGAGCACCCTCTCTCGATTCCATAGACGCTCAGTGGCCCTATCCGCGAACGACTGAATCATAAACGCACCATACCCCCCTATAACGCAACACGTCAATAACGCGAGACGTTAACTCTATCTAACGTTGTAACACAAAAGCTACCCCAACTGTCGAGAACCGGCTAGGCGGCGAGCTCGTCGTCGATGTAGACATGCGTCGTCGCACGCAGGCCCGCGACTAGCATGCACAAGCTGAGCACCATGAGTCCAATAAGCACAGCGGTCCAATCGCCGGTGGCCCCGCGCACCACTCCCACGGACAGCGGTACCAGGCCCGCTAGGATGTAGCCGCCCGGCTGAACGAAGCCGGACAACCGCGCGGTCGTCAGCGCGCTCCGCGTGCGGGCGGTGAGCAGCGCCAGCGCCAGCGGGAAACACATGCCGCCGATCCCCATGAGGCTGGCCCAGGCCAGCGGGGCGGCGTCCGCAGCCACGAGAACCCCACCCCACCCAGCGCATGTGCATAGCGCCAGCACAATAGGTACGGGTGTGAGGCGGTCCAAGCGAGAAATGAGCCACGGCATGACAACGCCGCCGGCAATGTTGAAGACACCGATGACGGCAAGTGCCACGCTGGCGGTGTTCTCACCCACGCCTTTTTCCACCAGCATGCGCGGTAGCCAGCCCATCTGGACATAGGCCATGGTGGACTGCAATCCAAAGAAAAAGAGCATGGCCACCGCTGTGGGCGAGGTGAACATGGGACGTTGCGCGCCCGCGCCATCAACCGTTCCGTGGGCGACGTCCCTTCCAGCCTGCGGAAGGACCACTATCCAAGCCACTAACTGGGCAATGGCGGGAAGACACCAGATCCACAACGCACCTTGCCACGATTTTTGTGTCACCGCGGACAGCGGGCCGAGGGCGCTGGAAACGCCCAACATCGTCGTGTAGGTGGTCATCAGCGCCACCAGCGTGCGGCCCGACCCATGCTGCTTGATCCATGCGGGAAGCAGCACATTTGCCAGCGCGATGCCGGCAACAACGCATAGGGTAAGCGCTACGAAAAGCGAAAAGCTACTTACCCATGGACGCAAGCCAAGCCCCACGACCAAGGCCAGCGTGCCGCCGGCCAAGGTACGGCTTAGCCCCACGCGGCGCGCGAGGGGAACCGCTGCCAAACCCATGGCCGCGAAGCACAGCCCCGGAAGTGCGGTAAGCAAACCCGCCTGGCCGGAGCTAATCCCGAAGAAGTCCTGGATCTGCCCCAGCACCGGTGCCACGGAGGCAATGCCCGAACGCAGGTTTAGCGCGGTCAGACAGACAACGACAAAGAGTAGGACGGGCGCCAGGGAGCGCCGAAACGCCGAGCCCACGCCTTTACTTCTGAACCGGGGCCCACTCTGGGCCGGTCTCACCGAGCTCCGGATCGAGCTTAGCCACCAACGGCTTCGGCTTCTGCAGCGCAGTACCCGGAGTAATGTCGACACGCTTCCACGCAGCCTGCTGCGCCGAGTAGTCACCGGTGATGATCGGGTAGGGATGGTTCTCCGGCGGGAGGTCTACGCCAACGAGCTCGACCGGCATATCATCGACCACGTCCTCAATGCGCGGCTGTGCGGCCCAGACGCCCTCACGCCCCAGGGTCTCGTGCACTTTCTGTGCGGTGAAGGGTAGGAACGGAGTCAGCATCACGTTGCAGTCGGAGACCACCTGCAGTGCGGTCCACAACACGGTGGCCAGACGCTCCCGCTGAGTCTCATCCTTGGCCAGCTTCCACGGCTCCATCGCAGCAACGTAGGCATTGGCCTCGCCGACGACGTGCATGATGGCGGTCATGGCCTGCTTGAACTTGGACTGCTCGAGGAATTCCGCGGCGGTGGTGAAGGTCTCCTCCGCCAGCGCCAGTATGTCCTTGTCTGCCGGCTCCAGCGCCGCAGGAGCCGGGACCTCGCCGAAGTTCTTGTGGGCCATCGACACCGTGCGGTTGACCAGGTTGCCCCAGCCGTTCGCAAGCTCGTTGTTGATGCGGCGCACGAACTCATCCCAGGTGAAGTCGGTGTCGTTGTTTTCCGGGCCAGCCACGGCAATGAAGTAGCGCAGCGCATCCGGGCCGAACTCCTCCAGGAAGTCCTTGACGTAGATAACGACGCCCTTGGAGGAGGAGAACTTAGAACCAGACATGGTCAGGTATTCCGAAGACACAATCTCCGTCGGCAGGTTGAGCTCACCATAGGTGTGCAGCTCACCGCCCTTGGAGCCTTTGCCCGCGTAACCCAAGAGTTCCGCTGGCCAGATTTGGGAGTGGAAGGTGATGTTGTCCTTGCCCTGGAAGTAGTAGTGACGCGCCTGCGGGTTCTGCCAGTAGTCCTTCCAGGCCTCCGGGTTACCGGTACGGTGGGCCCACTCGATGGAAGAAGACAGGTAACCAATCACCGCGTCGAACCACACATAGAGCTTCTTCGCGCCGTTGTCCTCCCAGCCTTCCACCGGGATGGGAATACCCCAGTCGATATCGCGGGTCATGGTGCGCGGGCGCATATCCTCCAGCAGGTTAAGGGAGAACTTGAGGACGTTCGGGCGCCAATCCTCACGGGTCTTCAGCCACTCTTCGAGGACGTCCTTGACCGCAGGCAGGTCCAGCAGGAAATGCTCGGTATCGATGAACTCTGGGGTTTCACCGTTGATCTTGGACACCGGGTTGATGAGATCTACCGGATCGAGCTGGTTGCCGCAGTTATCGCACTGGTCACCGCGCGCGCCTTCGGCGCCACACAGCGGGCAGGTGCCCTCGATATAACGGTCGGGCAAGGTACGGCCCGTGGACGGCGAAATAGCGCCTTGGGTGGTCTCCTTAAGCATGTAGCCGTTCTCGTACAGCCCCTTGAACAGCTCCTGCACCACGGCGTAGTGGTTGCGGGTGGTGGTGCGGGTAAAGAGATCATAAGACAGGCCGAGCCCAGCCAGATCAGTGACAATCTGACGGTTGTAGCGATCCGCCAGTTCACGAACCGTCACGCCTTCCTTATCCGCTTGCACGAGCAGCGGGGTGCCGTGCTCGTCGGTACCGGAAACCATGAGGACGTCGTTGCCACGCATTCGCTGGAAGCGGGCGAACACGTCGGAAGGAACGCCGAAACCCGCCACGTGTCCGATGTGGCGGGGTCCGTTGGCATAGGGCCAAGCAACATTAACGACAACTGTCTCAGTCATGGCCTCTACTCTATCGAACACCCCCTCACCGGCAATGCAGTGAGGGGGTGTATCAGAGAAATGCTCGCGCCAGAACTAGCTCTTGTTGCTGTGCTGGCGGCGGCGGGCCTTGAAGGCCTGTTCGCGCTGGAACTCGCGGTGCAGGCGACGCTCACGCGCCAGCTTGCGCTGGAAGGCCTGGGACTCGCGGTACTCGCGGTAAATCACGTCGTTACTCAAGTCCTTGAAAATAGCGAACATGAGTCCAACGAGGATAAAGAGGAATGGCAGTGCTGCCACGATGGTGACGTTCTGCAGGTTCGATAGGGAATCCTCGCTCGACAGCAGCAGGGTCAGGCCGACGGCTGCAGTGAGCACACCCCACGCTGCGGATAGCCACGGCTTAGCGGTGGTTGCACCGGACTGGGACATCGAGCCCATGACTGTCGACGCCGAGTCGGCCGACGTAATAAAGAACGTAGCCAGCAGCAGAGCGGCAACGATGCCTGCAATGAAACCACCAGGCAGGTTCTGCAAAAGGTTGAACAGCTCCTGCTCGGCAGATTCACCGGAGATAGAGTTGCCCTTCTGCTCCATGTGAATAGCGGTACCACCGAAGATGGCAAACCACACAGTGGAGACACCAGCCGGGACGAGAAGCACGCCAACGCAGAACTCGCGGACGGAACGACCACGGGAAATGCGGGCGAGGAACATACCCACGAACGGCGACCAGGAAACCCACCAAGCCCAGTAGAAGATGGTCCACGTCGACAGCCACTCACCAGCAGTTCCGTTGTCAGACTCGGCGGTACGAGCGATCATCTCAGTGAAGTTCGCCAGATAGTTACCAATGGAACCCGGAATCTGGTTCAGGATCGACACCGTGGGGCCAAAAATGAACACGAAAATGGCCAGCAGAGCCGCCAGAACCATGTTGGTGTTGGACAGGTACTGAATGCCCTTACCCACGCCGGACATGGCAGATAGAAGGAAGGCCAAGGTCAAAACGAGAACGATGCCGATGACGACCTTCTGAGTCGGGTTCTCAATGATTCCGGAGGCTTCCAACCCGGCCTGAATCTGCATAGCGCCCAGTCCCAGTGAACATGCGGTACCGAAGACTGTGGCAAAGATGGCCAAGATATCAATGATCTTGCCAACGAAGCCATCGGCCGCGCGCTGACCGATCAGTGGCACGAAGGCTTGACTTAACAGCTGCTTACGGCCGATACGGAAGGTGGAATAGGCAATGGCGAGACCCACGATGGCATATACAGCCCACGGGTGCAGGGTCCAGTGGAACATGGCCGTGGCCATCGAAGTTCCTACCTCGTGCTCGCTATGGCCTGGGACACCGTTCTTAAAGTAATTAAGTGGCTCGGATGCGCCGTAGAACATCAAGCCGATGCCCATGCCGGCCGCGAACATCATCGCAATCCAAGAGACCGTGGAGAATTCCGGCTCTTCGTTGATCTTGCCCAAGCGAATGGTGCCGAACTTAGAAGCAGCAATGCAAATAACAAAAATAACGAAGATGGTCCCGAAGAGCACATAGGCCCATCCAAAGTTATTCACAACAAAGCTCAGCGCGTTACCAGAGAAGGAAGCAAAGCTCTCCGGCGCTGCCAAGCCCCATGCCACGATGGCAGCGATGAGCAGACCGGCGAACCCCACAATGGTCCAGTCAATCGGTGAATCGATGCCGCCGGGCCCAAACTCGTCGGTTTCTTCTTGTTCTTCTACTGGGGTAGCTGCAGCCGCAGGATCGAACGCCTTGTTGGTGAGCATATCCTGGAGCTGGCTCGTGGCTGAGGATGCCTCGAGGCGCTCGTCGACAGTGCGGTAGTCCTCCACCGCCGCCGGCGAGCTCTGTTCTTGGGAGGCAGCCGAAGACACCTCCGTGTCCTTCACATTGTCTGAATTGGTCGAGTCTGTCATACCTACCGACCTTGGTGCTGTCTCATCAACTAGTCAAACTAAATCAGAAACAAAAAGACTATTCGCCACATGCATTTCGGGCATATAGCGTTCCTCAAGCATCTGTCACGAGCTTCTTTACGCGACCGTTATTCCACTGCAACTGCCGGTTCTGTACCGCAACTGTGCAGCTTGCCAGCTTGTTCGAAGGCATTTCGGAGATATGACACCCCTACCACGCATGCCGCGGCCACGCCGGGCGACATAACGATGCCATAACGATTCCCGCGAAAGAGACGGCCATCACTTGTTCTTATTCGTGCAGCTCAGCCACGGGCCGCAAGGTAGGCATCATAAAGCTCACGATTGGACCACGCCGTTCCCGCGGCGGCTTGCTTGCAGGCATCCTTGGCCCGCACGCCGCGTTCAACCTCTGCGCGGACCTGCTCCACGAGGGTCTCCAACGACACGGGTGCGGCATCACCGCCCTCGATCACTACGGTGATCTCACCCCGCGCATTCTCTTGCGCCCATTCGGCAAGCTCGCCCAAGCAACCACGCTTAATCTCCTCATATGTCTTCGTCAGCTCGCGGCACACTGCAGCGCGACGGTCGGCGCCGAGGATCTCAGAGGCGTCGCCAAGCGTCTGCGCCAAACGGTGTGGGGACTCGAAGAAAGCAATAGCGCGCTGCTCCCCCACCAAGGACTCGAGCCACGCCTTACGCGGGCCGGGCTTGCGCGGCGGGAAAGCATCGAAGAGAAAGTGGCCTACCCCTAAGCCCGACAGGGCGAGGGCAGTCGGCACCGCAGAGGGCCCGGGGAAACACGTCACGGGCACGCCCGCCTCCACGGCGGCGGTCACGATGGAGTGCCCCGGATCAGAAACTACCGGCATGCCGGCATCCGACACGACAAGTACGGTTCCCGTCTGGGCAGCGGCGACCAACGTGCGTGAGCGCTCCTCCTCGTTGTGGTCGAAGTTGGAGACCACCTTGCCGCGGATTTCTACTCCTAACGCCTGGGCCAAGTTGCGGACACGGCGAGTATCCTCCGCGGCAATCACATCTGCGTGGCCCAAAGCGTGCATGAGACGGGCGGAAGCATCACCGGGATTTCCCAGCGGGGTGGCGGCGAGGATGACACCGCGGGGCAGGGGTTCAAGCTGAAGACTCATACTCCCCAGCATTGCACATGCAAGCTAGACTCTTCCGGGTGAGTACCGCAACCCCTACAGATCGATCTGGCCGCCGCAAGCGCACGCGCCCCTCCGCCACGCGTGGCGCCCATACCCGGCCGGCACCGCCTGCCCCTCGGCCCTACACCTGGACCCGGGCCGACTCGATCAGCACTGCGATCATTGGTGTCTTGGCTTTTCTCACACGATTCATTGGTCTGGCTGCTCCGGTTTCTGAAGGCACACCCGTCTTCGACGAAAAGCACTACGTTCCGCAGGCCTGGGACATGGTCACCAGCTGGCACAACCTCTTCCTCGGCGGTATTGAATCTAACCCGGGCTACGGCTTGGTTGTGCATCCGCCGCTGGCCAAGCAGATCATCGCGATATCAGAAGCGCTTTTCGGCTATACCCCACTGGGATGGCGGGCCATGGCCGCGCTTTTCGGAGTGGGCACAGTAATGCTCACCATGGCGCTGGCTCGCCGCTTGTCTGGTTCGTGGCAGGTGGGATTCCTGGCTGGTCTGCTCGCCGTGTGCGATGGCGTACTGCTCGTAGCCTCCAAATTCGGAATGCTCGACATCTTCCAAGTCTTCTTTGTGGTTGCCGCCGCGTGGGCTTTGGCGCGGGATCACCAGCAGATGCGTGAGCGCCTCCACGCCGCCTTCGTGTCGGGGACCATGGGTGACTCCGACTTCGGGCCCCGTTTTGGGTTCCGGTGGTGGCGTTTTACGGCCGGCGTTTTCCTGGGGCTGACGTTGTCGGTCAAGTGGTCCGGCCTGTACTACATCATGTTCTTCGGTCTGATGAGCGTTTTCTCGGACCTCGCGCTGCGCCGCCTCTACGGCGTGCGCCGCTACATCGTGGGCACGCTGGTACGCGATACGCCAGCGGCCCTCGCCTCGATCGTCGCGGTTCCTGTGGCACTGTACACCTGGTCTTGGCGTGCGTGGTTCGCTGATGAAACCGCTGTTTACCGCCACGCCAAAGTAGACGGCACTATTGAAGAGGGCTCTTGGTTGCTCCATCTCCCCGAGCCACTCGCCGGCTGGTTTTACTACCACTCTTCCGTGTTGGAGTTTCATGCCTCTTTGACAACCTCCGGTGGGCACAGCCACCCCTGGGATTCCAAGCCGTGGGCTTGGTTGGTGGCTGCACGCCCTATCCTCTACTACTCCGCCACGGACATCTCCTGCGGGGACGGCAACTCCTGCCGCAAGATGCTGTATCTCTTTGGCACTCCCGCCATCTGGTGGCTGGTCATCCCAGCTGTGCTGTGGGGCCTGTGGTCCCTGCTCGTTCGCCGCAACCGCGCCTTCCTCATCCCGCTCGTGGGTGCCGCGGCGGGATTCCTGCCCTGGCTGGCCGTTTTCGACCGTCAAATGTATTTCTTTTACGCCACGGCGTTCATCCCATTTGTCATCGTGCTGATATCTCTGGCCTTGGGACAAATGATTGGGCGCGGCCGTGTTGTGCAGTGGCGCTGGCTCACAGGACTCTTTGGTACCGCGATGCCCTTGGGTACCTTCCTCACGGTGTGTTACGCCGCGCTCGTGGTGGCGATGTTCGCCTACTTCTCCCCGATTCTTTATGGATACCTCATACCGGATTCGTGGTACAGCTCCATGATGTGGCTGCCATCTTGGTCCTAACGCGGGCTAGCGGACAACGTCCGGTAAATATCCCGCAGCAGGAATCCCCGGTCCGCCGCCCAGGCCCAGCCCAAGCTGGCGGTGGCCAAGCCCGTGCCGATGAGGATATAAACCTGCCCCGCGGCGACGCTGCCCAGGGCAAAATCGCGCATGGTAAAACCGCACAGGAATGCGAACATCGTGCACGCTACCGGCAACAATCCAGGTGCCGAAGCGGGGCGCCATGCCGCAAAAGCCAAGCCACTTGCAAGGCCGAAACGCAGCGCCGCAGCCTCCATCAGCAGGTGCGCGCGCCCTGGGTCAGCCCCTTCCGCGAGGGTTCCTTCGCTCGATAAGGTGGTCAAACCTGAGGCACTAACAACGACCACGACCGCCCACACCAAAAACGCCAGGGACAACACTCCGAGGGATACTCGCGCCAACGTCAGCGACGCCTGCCGCGTGCTGGAAGCGCGCTGCCATTCCGGCTCCACGCCGGCGAGGATCACCTCAGACAAGTCTTGCGGCGGAACGCCTGCCGGTTCCACGAGGCTCAAGGAATGTGTTAGGGCTGCCGCCTTATCCCGGAAAGCCGCGCACTCGGGGCATCCCGATACGTGCGCTTCAATAACATCCGGTGAGAGCTGCGGGGCTTCCCCGTCCAGCTGTGCGGAAATGGCCGCCTGCACCTGCTCATGCGTCAGCACGGCTCAGCACCCCATCCACGCTGGCCCGGCCAGAGCCAAAAACGACAATCATGAGCAGCGACACGATGAGAACCAGCGGATACTCGACGCCACCATCGGCTGCAAAAAGGCCATTGCCCATGTGCACAAAATACAAAGCACAGGCCATGAGGAGAGCCAAAGCCCCCGCCACAAAGGTGGTGAGCAGGCCTACGACCAGCGCCGCGCCTCCCAGCATTTCTGCGAAGGCAGCCAAGTACGCGGAAGTATGCGGCTGCGGGACACCAAGTGCGGAAAACTGCCCGGTTATTTCATCCATTCCGCTAAAAAACATCTTGTCTACACCGTGCGCCACGAAGATGACTCCCAGTACCGCGCGGAAGATCAGGAGCGCGGCATCGCGTACGGCGGGTCTATTCATGGTTCATAGACTACCCTGGATGGCCACCTCTCTCCGAAAGGACTCCCTCCCAGCATGCACTTGTGGACTCCACTGGACACTCCCCTCGGCCGCCTCACCCTCGTAGGGTCCGCGCGAGGCTTATCGCAGGTGTATTTCCCTGACGAGGCTCCAAATCTCAACGGCCTGCAGCGCCTCACCGATCGCTCAGATAGCGCCTGGTCGAGCGTTAAGGTTCTCGTCGCGGCCACCCAACAGATCACCGAATACTTCGCTGGCACGCGGCGAGACTTCGAGCTGCTACTCGACGTCCCTGCATCTCCTGACACCTTCCGCGCCCGAGCACAGCGCGCGCTTCGTGATATCCGCTTCGGTGAGCGCTGGACCTATTCACGCCTTGCCTCCGCGGCTGGGAGCGCCCAAGCTGCCCGCGCCGCAGGCAGCGCCTGTGCCAGCAACCCTCTGCCTCTCGTGGTGCCCTGCCACCGCGTCGTACCAGCAAGCGGCGGCTTGGGGTCTTACCGCGGGGGCGTTGCCGCAAAGCGGCTACTGCTGAAGCACGAAGCGGGGAACCAATGAGTAAGTATTACAGTCTAAAAAGGCATGACTAGTACACAAATGGCAAATGATACGAGACTTGTTTATGACGCGACAGGGCTTGGCCGCCCCGCGTGGGCAATGACTTCCCCACTGCTCAAGGAGTATTACGACACTGAATGGGGCATGCCTGTCCACGAAGAATCCGCGCTGCTGGAACGCCTCTGTCTGGAAGGCTTCCAGGCAGGGCTGAGCTGGGAGCTAGTACTGCGCAAGCGTGATGCTTTCCGCACTGCTTTCGTGGGGTTTGATACGGACCTTCTGGCCAGCTTTGGCGAGGAGGAGGTCGAGCGTTTGATGAACAATCCAGGAATTATTCGCAACCGTCTCAAAATCAACGCAGTGCTCGCTAACGCACGAGCCACGGTGGCCTTGCGCGAGCAGGGCGGGTTGGACGAATTCATATGGAGCTTCTTGCCTGAGGAAACCATCGCGCCGGAAAGCGAAGAAGATATCCCGAAATACACAAAAGAAGCCTTGGACATGTCCAAGGCTTTGAAGAAGGCCGGGTTCAAGTTCGTCGGCCCAGTGACCTGCTTTTCCCTCATGACGGCCATCGGGATGGTGGATGCCCACCTTCTGGGCTCACATCGCCGCGGGAGCTCGGGAGTGTGGTCGGCCTAGCGCTCAGCGCGCTTAGGCACAAGACACACTCGCGTGCCACTTAACCGACTCGCCGTGCCGCGAGATCATCACGCCGCTGGCGCGGGGAAGGATGGGGGCCGTCGAAACCACCGTCGGAATCATCCTCCGAGTACACCGGAAGGTAATCAAAGTCCGGGCTTTCATCATCGATTTCCAAGATGAGGGCGCCCGGCCGGCGCAGGTTCGGCGGCAGCGACTCAGCAGGATTTTCCGCGTTGCGCACACCCAGGCGCGCACGGCGCAGGTGGTAGACGCGACGACGAAGTAGCTCCTGCTCGCGGCGTACTTGGGCGCGCAGCGCCACCAGGTAGACTGCGGTCGCAACACCAGCGATGCCCGCCAACCACCACGTCCAACCGCCCACGACGATGCCCAGGCATACCGTTGCGACCACTGCCACGGCTAGACCAATGAGCGTGCGCTGGCGGCGCTGGTAACGCGTGGCCGAAGCCTCCTTCTCCTTCACAGGATCCCAGCCGCCGCGGCCAAGACGGCGCTGCGCAAAGGCAAGCTCTTCCGCGGAGAGCTCGGTATCGCTGCCATTGGTTTCAGCGTCCGCAGAGTTCGTATCTGCGACATCAATGCGCTCGCCGTCAACCGCTGTGGTCTCTTCCGGCTCCGGAGCATCATCAGCGCCGTCTGTTTCCTCGGCGCTGGAGTCCTCCGGCGTCTGGCCCAGAGAGTCAATAGCTCCCGGGTACATCAAATCGACCGGAGAGGTATAGGAGTCATCCAAGCCGTAGGCATCCTCTGCGACACTAGCGTTGGCTGGAACCGTGAAAACCTCGGCAGCGTTCGATTCAACGCTCTCGATGTCATTATCGAGGTCGTGCTCTTTGTTGGCATCATGCTCAGGTTCCGCTGCTAGCTCGAAATCCTCTTCCGCATCTTCAGACTCAACAACTTCGCCGTCAATCGTGTCGGCGACATCTGGCTGCGCGGCAGCATCAGTCGCAGCGGTCTCAACACGGCCGGATTGAGAATCCTCGCTGACTCCTTCGGCCTCGACCAGCTCGTAGTCTGCCTCCTCAGCACCAGCCTGCGCCTCTGCCTGGGAACTCATGCGGATATCTTCCTTACCCAAGCGCGGCTTACGGCGGCCCGGCACGGAGCCGGAATCGCCTTCGAAGAGCACGCGGGTCTCTTCAAAGGCCTCACCTGTATGGCTCATCGGGCGTTGCGAACGCAAAAGCAACGGGGCGAGGATGAAGAGCCACAACACGATTACGAGAATGATCGGCACGGCAGTCATCATGCGGCTGTGTCCCACTTTCAGGGGTCGACGAAAAGGGAATATAACTAGGCCCCTACTCTAGCCGCCCAGCCCTGGCCTGTGGGCATCAACGAGCCCATAAATTACAAGGTTGTTACTTAAGTGAAAGCAGAGGTAGTTGACCAAAATATCGACCGGTTCAGCATTGGCTAAGCACCGCTGAGGCGGCCCGTCGCGCGCAAGCGCTCGACCGCCCCGGACGCAAAATCCTCACGGTTCAGTGCCAAGAAGTGGTGATCCCTCCACGCACCGTCGATATGCAGGTTCCGGCGCAGGAAGCCCTCATCCCGAAACCCGTTGCTGTGCAGTACCTTGCCGGAAGCAGGATTCTCCGGCAGATAGGTGGCCGTCACACGATGCAGCCCTACACGGTAAAAGGCATGGTCCACTCCGAGAGCGCAGGCGGCAGTAGCCACCCCCGCGCCGTGTACCGCGGAATGAACCCAATAGCCAATCCAGCACTCGCTGACCCCTCCGTGCTGGATATTGCCTAAGGTCAACTGACCCCGGAACTGCCCGTCGACATCAATGACGAGCGGCACCACCGTTCCGGCGCGAGCCGAATCACGCAGAAACATCAAGTGATTCCACCATGCCGACTGCGAATGTGCCGCATCCCATGACGTCGGCAGAGTCGGCTCCACCGGTTTAAGAAAATCCCTATCCTCGATGCGCTGCCACCGCCAAGACTCACCGTCCCGGCGCAGCAGGGGGCGCAGGCGCACTGTCGCGCCGCGCGGGAAGACACGAGATTCTCGCAATCGGACCGCAGGCGTAGCTTCTGGCCACCCCGGATGGTCGGGGTTTGCCTCACCGCTGGCGGGGGTGGAAAAGCGCCCCGCGGCGGTACCGAAAGGATCAAGCATGATGTCGGCGGTGACCAGCTAGGCGCGTTGGGTCAGGAACAGGACGTCCACCACGTCCCCGGGGCGGATCTCTGTAACTTCCTCCGGGATACGGATCATCGCGTTGGCCTCGGATAGTCCAGCCAGCAAATGCGCCGGCGCGCCAGCCGCGCCGCCCAGTCCTTCCACCAGGTAGTCGGAGGTGTCTGCATCTCGCATGAGCCGGGCACGAATATAGCCGCGGCGCCCCGGGCGGGATTCCATGTGATTAAGCACGCGTGCGCGCACCATGCGGCGTTGGCCGCTGCGCTTGCCCAGGGAGAGCCGGATCAGCGGGCGCACAAAGACCTCGAAGATCACCAGCGCGGATACCGGGTTCGAGGGCAACAGGAAGGTCGGGATGCGCTCCTCACCCAACAACCCGAAGCCCTGGACCGAGCCTGGGTGCATGGCTACGCGTGAGGTATCCACGTCTCCCAACTCATCGAGGACCTCGCGGATTTCTTCCGAACCCGCACCGCCCACGGCGCCGGAGATCACCAGTACCTCGCTGCGCGCCAGGTAGGTTTCCAAGGCCTCGCGCACGCGGCGCGGCTCACCGGCGGCAATGCCGACGCGATGCACATCCGCTCCGGCTTCCTTCGCGGCTGCTGCAAGCGAATAAGAGTTCACGTCGAAGACTTGACCCAGGCCGGGTTCGCGGTCGACGTCGACAAGCTCCTTGCCATAGGACACGATGGTCACGCGTGGACGCGGATACGCCAAGACCTTTGAGCGCCCCACAGCCGCGAGCAAGCCAATCTGTGCTGGGCCCAGGATGGTTCCGGAAGACACGGCAACATCCCCGGGCTGAATGTCATCGCCCACGCGGCGCACGAAGTCGCCCGAGCGTACCGGGCGGTGGGAGGTCACGCGCTTACGGCCGCGGTCCGTCCATTCGAGGGGAAGGACGGCGTCGGCAAGCGTCGGCAACGGCGCACCCGTGTAGACGCGCACCGCTTGCTTGGGCTGCAAACGCAAAGGCTGGCGCGAACCTGCGGGAACCTCCCCCACTACAGGCAGAGAACGTTCAACCTCCGTCTCCGTGATGGGAGCATCCGCGTCCTCGGAGTCGTGGCGCGAGCGCGCTTTGAGGGCTTTTTCTCCCCCGACGTCTACGGCACGCACGGCGTAGCCATCAATGGCTGCTTGCGGAAAGCCCGGAAGCGGCTGGTTTGCCTGCACCTCCTCCGCACACTTGAGACCTAGGGCATTCGCGATGGCGATGCGTACCGGTTCAGGTGTCATCGCTGCATCAAGAATGAACGCCATCTGGTCATCGACCGAACGCATGTACCGCCTGCCTTTACTCTGGGGTATGTGGGGCCTAAAGGGATGGAAGTTACTGGAGTAGAGCTTAGCGCGCTGGACGTGTGAAGGCTTAGCCCTTCAACCCCTTTTCTTCTTCGTAGTCCTCCACAATCTTCTTGATTGCCTTGTAGAGCGCAGGACCGTACTTCTCATCACGCAGACCAAAGTCAACGTTGGCCGGGATGTAGCCGCCCGGGTTGCCCAAGTCGTGGCGCTTACCCTGGTGGACTACGACGTGAACGGGGTGCCCCTCCTTAATAAGGAGCTCGATGGCGTCAGTCAGCTGCAGTTCCCCACCCTTACCTGGCTCGATACGGCGAAGGGCATCAAAAATCTTCCTATCGAGCAGGTAGCGCCCAGTAGCCACGAGATTCGAGGGCGCATCAGCCGGGTCCGGTTTTTCCACCATGCCCACGACCTTCTTCACTCCCGGCGCGTTCGTGTCCTCGACGTCGAAGACGCCGTAGTTATAGGTCTCTTCGCGCGACACCTCGAAGGCGCACAGCACGCTACCACCCAGCGCTGCACGAACGCGGGCCATCTCCCCCATGACGGTGGCCGGCAGGACAATGTCATCCGGGAGCATGACGGCGAAGAATTCTTCGTCATCCTCCAGCACAGATTCCGCCAAGCCCACCGCGTGGCCCAGGCCCAGCGGCTTTTCCTGTTCCACGGAAATCGGGTGGATCAACTGAGCAGCGCGCTTGACCTTGGCTACCTGCTCATCTTTGCCGCGGGCGTCGAGGGTCTCGACGAGATCGGGGAACTCCTCGAAGTGCCGCATCACTTCCTGTTTGTTCGGCGCGGTAATCACCGCAAGGCGCTGGGCGCCCACGGACGCGGCCTCTTCCGCGATGAGTTCAATGCCCGGCGTATCAACGACGGGGAGCAGCTCCTTCGGCACGGTCTTGGTGGCGGGCAAAAAGCGAGTGCCCATGCCAGCAGCGGGGACAACGACCGTAGTGATCCCGGTATGGGAATCCTCGTGTGCAATAGCCATAATTTCCACTTTACAATGCAGCCCCCGCGCCCCCGTGCTGCGCTACGCCATCCCGCTATGATTAAAGCCCATGACGACCTCCCACAAGGACGCCTTAAGATCCTTACTCCTTAACGCCCGGCGCGAGCGCAGCGCCGAGCAGCGCGCTGATGACAATGCCGCGTGGTGCACCGGCGTGGGTGAGTTGCTCACTCCCGCGATGCGAGTTGCCGCCTACCACCCACTGGGCACAGAGCCCGGCGGGCCCAACTTCGTAGAGACTGTGGCAACACTCTGCAAGGAGGTTTACCTGCCCATTTCCGGCAAAGACGGTGAGCTTTTATGGACGCTGTATGGCGGGCCGGAGGCCATGTGCCCGGGGGCATTAGGGATTGCAGAGCCCGTCGGGCAACGCCACAGTAGCGATATCTTGGCGCACCTCGACCTCATCTTGGCGCCCGCGATGGCGGTGAGCGAGTCAGGCATGCGCCTCGGAAAAGGCGCCGGCTACTACGACCGCGCGCTCACCCCGCTACCCACTGGGCACCCGCCCGTCGTCGCGCTAGTTCACTCCACCGAGGTCCGCGAGGTTCCTTTCGAGGAGCACGACCGGCCAGTCGATGGCATCCTCACCGAGCGCGGAATGCGCTGGCTGTAGCCAGCACCCTTGTCTCGCACGCTTCGTTGGCTTGTGCGCTTTCCATCGATTTTTCGGGAACCATACGGCGCCGCGTGCAGTCTAAAAAGGCATGGGTTTTCTTCACGTTCTGCGCACTCCGGGGCATCAACGTAGCGTTATCCTTCGCCGCATAGCAGCCACAGTCTTGCTCCTTGCCGCGGCGGCGAGTGCCCTCGCCTCTACCCGCGAGCAGCCCCGCGTCGTGGTCATGGCCCGGGACGTCGCCGCTGGCGAGACGCTGGCGCTAAGCGATGTCTCCGTGGCGCGCGTCCCCTCCTCCGCTCTGCCCGCCACGGCGTTGGGGAGCAACCCGGAAGATGCAGTAGGGCGTGTTCTGGTGGCAGCGGCTAGCGCCGGTGAAATCCTCACCAGCACCCGCCTTCTCAGCTCTGATCTCATCGCGGATTTCGGGATGGAGGACGGCCACCTCATCCCGCTTACCCTGGCTGAGCCAGAAATTTCCCGGAACCTCCATCACGGCGATACAGTCAATATCGTCAGCACGGTCGACGACAGCGACGACATTTCTGCTCCCACTCGTGGCTCGACAATTGCACGGGGCGCACGCGTCGTATCGGTGGGCACTGACGAAGAAGATGCGCGCACGCACACACTCCTCGTCGCCCTTCCTGCTGAGGCAGCCGAAGCCGTCGCGGCCGCTTCTCTTACACAACCGCTCACGGTTGTCATTGTGGGCGACCGCGCCCACAGTTAAGCCATGTTGTGAAGATCATCGCGTTTGCACTGGTAAACCTCCACAAGATGTTGCCACGACATGAAAACTCTGCCTACTATAGGCACATCCACTCGGGCGCTTTATGCTCTTGCAGTCTCGTGACTGCCGCGCGACCCCCGCGGCACCACCTGCAGGATGGCGCACAGAAGTGGCTTTCGCTATTCCAGTATTTCCACATGCTTCGTCTTCCGTTGGAGTCCCTGCGCATCTAGAGCCTCTCTTAGAGAGCATTATTGCTCTATGCCTGCTTTTCTCCGACTTCTCTGAACAGCGCGCCTGCACACAGTGCGGACTACACAAAGCAGACGCTTAAGACACAAGAAGCACCTACCCCCCGTAGATAGGACAACCACCACCATGCTCAAGGGCTTTAAAGATTTCATCCTGCGCGGCAACGTCATCGAGTTGGCCGTAGCAGTCATCATCGGTGCCGCCTTCACCGCGATCGTTACCTCCATCACCGATCACATCATCCAGCCGCTGATTAACTCCCTCGGCTCCCCAGACTTTGGTGGCTTGGGCTTCGCAATTACCGATAACCCGGAGACCTTCCTGGACTTCGGTGCAGTCATCACCGCCCTTATCAACTTCCTCATCGTTGCCGCTGTCATCTACTTCGTCATCGTTGCTCCGATCAACGCCGTCACCGAGCACGCAAAGCGCCGCCAGGGCGTTGACCCGGAGGAGCCGGCTCCGACCACCGAGCAGCTACTCGGCGAGATCCGCGACCTGCTCGCTGCTGAAAACGGTGGCACGACCACCAACAAGCCTGGCTCCAACATCTAAGCCAGAAGCCCCAAGCCTAAAAATCCCGCAGAACCGGCATTTCGCCGGAGTTCTGCGGGATTTTCTTTTGCCTTCACACGCTGCTCACGCACTACTGTGTGGTGCCAAAATGCGGCGGCATGTTCTCGCGGTAGAAGGCCTCCCCCGTGACCTCGTCCTCGTTGTCACCACCGGGGCCGCCTGCGTCCATATCAAAGCTCACGGTGCGCAGCTCATCGGCCCCTGCGGCGGAAGAAGAGCCAGCGGCCCCAGACATTGGCCCGTGAGGGACATCGAAGCTGCGGTCGTAATTCTTGGCGGTCGACGGACGTTTCACGCGACGGCGCGCCCGCGGGGTACGCGGTGTGGGCTCGGCCATTAGACGCTGGATTTCTGCAGCTGATCAACGAGGTGATGCACCAACGGCGTCAAAGTGGCCATGCCATCGCGCACCGCCGCGCGGGAAGAAGCGACGTTGACGATGACCGTTGACCCAGACACGCCCGAAATACCGCGGGAGGTGCACGCATCCACCGCGCCACAAGCCTGGCCGGAAGAGCGCAACGCTTGCGCCACGCCCGGAACCATTTGGTCCAGCACCGCGCGGGTTGCCTCCGGAGTCTTATCACGCGGGCCGACTCCCGTACCGCCAATCGTGAGCACCAGGTCGACTCCCCCGACCACGCCGGTTTCGATAGCCTGCCGGATCTTGGACTTCTTCGAGCGGACGATCACTGCACCGTCAACGGTGAACTCGGCTTCAGCCAGCAATTCACCGGCCAAGCGCGATGTGTCCTGGGCCGCTTCATCCGGGTGATCGGTGACGATCACAACGAGCGCGCGGCGCGGCGCTTGAACGCTTTGCTCTTGTTCGCTGGCAATGAGGAAGGCGTCATCGGGTTCGGTAACATCATCGAGTTCGCGTGAGGCATCGCGCCCCAACAGCTCGGTTGCGTCGGTGTTGTCTGCCACGGAGGTTCTCCTTAAAGGTGGGACGGAATCTTCCGGAAGTAGTTTCTTGAAAAGGTGTCAGGGTGCGAGGTTCACGCGGTGCTGGCGCACCGCCCAAGTATTTGTAAACTTACTCGCTTGCCAGCGTTACCTCTACCTTTCTCGCATCTTCGCTGTCGCGACTCTTCACCTCGAGAGTGACGGTTGCACCAAACTCCTGGGAACGGGTTGCCGCGATCAGGGCATCAGAGCTTTCAATGAGGCGCTCATTAACGCGGGTGACCACGTCACCGGACTTCAGCCCTGCCTTATCAGCCGGGCTATCAGGTTCCACGTCGACGATTTCTGCGCCTTGGGTCTCGCTCTGCGCGCGAACCTTAACGCCCAAGGTGGGGTGCTTGACCCTGCCGTTATTGATGAGCTCATCGGCCATGCGCTTGGCAAAGTTCGAAGGAATTGCAAATCCCAAACCAATGGAACCGCCTTCGGAACTCGAGCCCCTCGACAGCGAGGCAATCATCGAGTTCATGCCAATGATGTTGCCCTCCATGTCCACCAAGGGGCCACCGGAGTTACCGGGGTTTACGGCTGCGTCGGTCTGAATAGCGTCGATCAGCGAGGACTCCCCGCCTTCCTGCGAGGCACGAACAGGGCGGTTCTTGGCTGACACAATTCCCGACGTTACCGTTGCGTTGAGCCCCAGCGGGGAACCAACTGCGACTACTTCTTGCCCCACTGCAGCAGCGTCCGAATCCCCAAACTGAAGGTAGGGCAGGTCATTGGCATCATCAATCTTGATGACGCCAACATCCGTCGTCGCATCCGACGCAACAAATGTAGCGCTATGACGCGAGCCGTCATTCATTGTCACCTCTAGGCGCCCTCCTTGGTCCGCACCGGCAACCACGTGGTGGTTGGTCAGCACATAGCCATCCGGGGAAATGATGGATCCGGAGCCCTCAGCACCACCCGAGCGGGTTATGGAGTAAATGGAGACCACTGCCGGGAGAACCTTCGACGCTACTTCTTCCACAGAGCCATCAGCCGGCTCTTGGCCGGTGCTATTTGCCACTGGCTGACGTTCCAATACTTCGTTGACGGTCGAAGTGGAAGACTTGTCCTTGCCCGCCGCGCCGACCACCGCACCGGTGACACCGCCAGCAGCGACGGCTGCGACGAGCATCATTGCCAGCGCAGTGCCCAGACCTACTTTGCGCTTATTCTTCTGATCGCGGCCCGGCTGCACGCCGTGCACGCCCGCACCTTGTTGTCCTGCATAAGGCTGCGTCGGATTCTGCAACTGCTGGCTGCTCTGATTGGGTTGGCCGAAGCCGTAGCCCGCTCCGCCATAAGGCGCTTGCGCGCCGTAGGGAACCTGGGAGGGCTGAGCACCAAACAAAGGTCGGTTCCCCTGCCCCTGCTGGCCCCCATAAGGGGCCTGCCCGCCAGACTCCCACGAGTTGGTGCGCGGTTGATTCCAACCATTCGATTCGCTTCCCGCCGAAGATGCCTCGCCGCGCTGTTGCGCCTGCCCCCGTCCATCAGAGTTCAGCGGGTTATCCATGGGACTATCCATGTTCGAATTCCTCATATTCATATCAGGTAGTGTGCTCTTTCAAGCTGGTGCGCATCTGTCTCTGCTCTGCCAGTGTGCTAGGAAAGCCTGGACGTTTCCTGTGTGCTCTGAACTGGGGCGATCCACGGCACGTCAACCTTGATTGAACCACCGCTCGGCAAAGATTCGGCCGCGGTCATTGTGGTTCTCCGAGTATTCTCCGGAAGTCTCCTGCGCCTGTCCCGTCGCTTGTTGTGCAGCGGTCGAATCTAACTGAAACTCGTTCGGCTGCTCTTCCAGGCCGTCCACCATGGCATCGCCCTCGGTAGGATGTCCTGGCAGGATGACTTCCATGCGCGTTCCTCCATCTGCAGATTCCTTGATGGTGATGGCTCCGTTGTGCCGCTCAATCACGGATTTCACGATGGCCAGCCCCAACCCAGATCCCGGCATCGCTCGGGCTTCCGCGGAACGGTAGAAACGCTCAAAGACCTTGTCGCGTTCCTCTGGGGCAATACCGGGGCCCGAGTCATCCACGCGCAGGCGCACCTTATCCTGGGCTACTTGCTGCATCGATACGCGGACGGTGCCCGTAGCCGGAGACCACTTCGCGGCATTGTCCATGAGATTGAGCGTGGCGCGGCCCAAAGCAAAGGGATCCCCGTCTAGGACCCAGGGGAAAAACCGCACACGGAAGTCGACGTCTGGGCGGCGGCGCTTAGCTCGGTTGAGGGAATGCTCCAAAACTTCATGCAGCTCCACCGGCTCGGGGTCCTTTTCGGTGGCATCCTCACGCGCCAAATCCACGAGGTCACCAATCAAAGTCGACAGCTCGGACATCTGCGCCATCACGTCCTCTTCCAAATCGCGCCGGTCTTCCTCACTGATACCGAAACCGCCACCGGATTTATTCAGCATCATGAGGAGCTCAATGTTGGTCCGCATGGACGTCAGCGGCGTTTTGAGCTCATGGCCGGCATCGGCCACGAATTGCGATTGTTGCACGCGCGCGTGTTGGAGTGCGGACAGCATTCGGTTGAAGGACACCGTCAGCTGCGACATCTCATCGTTGCTCTCGACCGCAATCGGGCGCAGATCATTGGTTTGCGTCACATAATCGACTGCACGTTTCAGCCGAGCAATGGGCTCCATGCCTGTCTTGGACACCACCATGCCCGCAAAGACGGACAGCAAAACGCCAAAGGCCACGATGATAAGCAAAGCCGAGCCTACTGCGGAGACGAGGTCTTCGGTAGACCCCAAGTCCTTAGCTAGGACTACCGTCGCACCGCCTTCTTGGTACTTGGCCAGTACCCGCTCACCGCCCAAGGTACGGATGGAGCTTTCCACACTGTCCCCATCCGACTTAAAATCACCACCCACGGGCAATGCATCACCGTAGGAAAACGCAACCGCAGGCGGAGAGATAGAGACCCGAGTCGAGGGGTTATAGAGCTTAAATGTCGCGATTTCTTGATCGATATTCTCTACAAAGGCTGGGTCCTGAGCTTGCCGCATCAGCACATCCGCTTGTTGCATGATCTGCTTATCGACGCTCGCCGTCATCGACGCTGCAACCAACCAGTAGGTTAAAAAAGTCATTACGGCTACCGCAACGGCGACAACGACACCGGTAACAAGAGAAAGGCGCCACCGAAGCGGCGCCCGCGAAGCCCAGCCACGACGGCCTGAGAGACCCAACCACGCAGTGGTATCTAGGGCTTCAGAAGGCACCGCGTCGGGCGCGGGCCTCCGCAGAATCACGCGATAGCCTCCCTCATGACGTAGCCAACGCCACGCACGGTGTGAATAAGACGCGGCTCGCCACCTTCTTCAGTCTTCTTTCGGAGGTAACCGATGTAGACCTCAAGAGCGTTTCCGGAGGTCGGGAAATCATAGCCCCATACCTCTTCCAAGATGGTATTGCGGGAGAGTACCTTGCGGGGGTTCTCCATGAGCAGGCGCAGCAGGGCAAACTCAGTGCGGGTCAAAGAAATCTGACGCTCGCCCCGAGTCACCTCACGCGTATCGGCATCGAGCTTGAGGTCCTCAAAGCTCAACTGAGTTTCAACTGGCTGCTTCTTAGCAATCGACTCCGCAGCGGCACGGCGGACCAAGGAACGCACGCGAGCTAGCAACTCCTCCAGCGCGAAGGGCTTGGGAAGATAGTCATCAGCGCCCGCGTCAAGACCCGCAACGCGGTCCGACACTCCGTCGCGAGCCGTCAATACCAGAATGGGGCGGTCCCAACCTTCGCTGCGCAGGGTGCGGCAGACCTCCAGACCATCCATGTTCGGCATCATCACATCGAGGATGAGAAGCTCTGGGTGCTCACTGTGCACCATCTCGACAGCCTGTACGCCATCAGCGGCCAATATGACCTCGTAGCCATTAAACTTCAGAGAGCGGCGGAGCGATTCGCGTACAGCCTGCTCGTCATCGACGACAAGAATTTTCATAATCTCAATTATGTCCTATCGGGGCCCTATTCACGAAGTAGAACCCAGCCTGTCGCCCCCTAAAAGCCACCCCTTAAGCACCGCAATAGTTTATACGTGTGCTAAACAATTGTTCCAAGCTGCATAAACAGTGGACACGACAACAAAACAAAAATTTTCAGGCATAACAAAAATCCCCGCAAATCCACTTTTCTTTGTGGATTCGCGGGGTAACAGTCATGGCCCTAAGACCTCAACGCTGAAAGCGCCTCAGACCTTAGAACTGCTCGACGTCTACCAGGCCGAGCTTGGCAGCCTTAACCAGGCGGCGCGGAATGCGCACGGTCTGGCCGTCGATGGTGACTTCCTGGAGGGCGACATTGTCAGCCTTCCACTGGGAACGGCGAGAGTGAGTGTTCGCGCGGGACTTCTTAAACTTAGGAGTTGCCATCTTCTTCTATCCTCCTTACGCGTTCTTCTTCTTGCGGCGAGCCATTGCACCGAAGCGCTGGTTGAACTTCTCAACACGGCCAGCGGTATCCATAACGCGCTGCGCACCAGTCCAGAACGGGTGGGACTCAGCGGTCACGTCAACGACGATGAGCGGGTACTCGTTGCCGTCTTCCCACTCAACGGTGCGCTCGGAGGTAGCGGTGGACTTGGTCAGGAAGGAGTGGCCGGTACCGGCGTCCTTAAAGACCACCGGGTGGTAATCCGGGTGGATATCTTTCTTCATATGTCGATTCCCTCAGGGTTGAACTACGGGTCGGTTCCTTCCGCGACGCTTCCCTTTTCATACCACCGAGCATCGCCGCGATGACGGCGCTCGATGGCTTGTGGGAGCGTGAAAGGATCGTGCCCGAGTTGGGTCTCTATACTTACAAAATTGTGCGGCTCGCGCCGACAACTCGAAATATCCTACAGGCCAGCGGCATTAAAATCGAAATCGCCGCAGGACGCAGCCCACAGAGTTAGGCGCGGAAACCCGCCTCCAACGCCCCCGCCTGCAGCTTCACCACGGGAGAGCCGTGGGCGAGACACAAATAATAAGCGCCAAAGCCCGACGATAATTCAACGGTGATTAGGTTCTACAGTCCGTGGCATGTAAGATTTCCCCTTGCTGTTGTCAAAGTAATCGTTTTACGCCCTCATCAACTGGTGTTCAACGGATATATGCCTCCTGCTCAACCTCACTTTTCGAGCGCCGCGCCTCACCGCGGAATAGGCACTCCGTTAGTCGCTTTCGATGTGGGCGGCTAGGAGAAAGAAGACCCATGTCGGCTATTTGCCAGGTAACGGGCCGCAAGCCGGAATTCGGCAAGCAGGTCTCGCACTCGCACCGCCGCACCTCGCGCCGTTGGAACCCCAACGTGCAGCGTCGTCGGTACTACCTGCCCTCTGAGGGCCGTACCATCACCCTGACCGTTTCCACCAAGGGCATGAAGATCATCGACCGCGATGGCATCGAGTCCGTCGTGGCTAAGATTCGCGCACGTGGGGAGAAGATCTAAAGATGGCACGTAATGACATCCGTCCAATCATCAAACTGAAGTCCACTGCGGGCACCGGTTACACCTACGTGACCCGTAAGAACAAGCGCAACAACCCGGATCGCATCACCTTGAAGAAGTTCGATCCGATCGTCCGCAAGCACGTCGAATTCCGCGAGGAGCGATAATTTATGGCTAAGAAGTCAAAGATCGCCAAGAACGAGCAGCGCAAGGAAATCGTCGCCCGCTACGCGGAGCGTCGCGCTGAGCTCAAGGCAATCATCAAGAACCCGAACACCCCGGACGAAGAGCGCCTCGAGGCGCAGTTCGAGCTGAACCGTCAGCCGCGCGACGCCGCCCGCGTCCGCGTCCGTAACCGCGACTCCGCTGATGGACGTCCGCGCGGTTACCTCCGCAAGTTCGGTCTGTCCCGTGTCCGTATGCGCGGCATGGCTCACCGTGGTGAGCTGCCGGGCGTTCGCAAGTCCAGCTGGTAAAGGGGTACCCATACAATGGCTGTCAAGCGTAATAATCACAAGAAGTTCCGTATGGAGCAGACCCGCCGCCCGAAGAAGAACCCGCTCAAGGCCGAAGGCATTGAGAAGGTTGACTACAAGGAGATCAAGACCCTGCGTCTGTTCATCTCCGACCGCGGCAAGATCCGCTCCCGTCGCGTCACCGGTCTGACCCCGCAGCAGCAGCGTCAAGTTGCTACTGCCGTCAAGAACGCACGCGAAATGGCTCTCCTGCCGTTCACGTCCCGCTAAACACTAGCTGGTTTCAACAGCGCACTTTTGCCGCTGTACTCGTGACACACTAGGACAGGACAAAAGAGCTTTTAGCCGCCGCCTACCTCCCCTACTGAAAGGGGAAAGTAGGCGGCGGCTTCTATTTTCCAACCAGCAACCTTGTGCGCCCGTATCCACCCTGTCATGTTCAACGCGCGCGTGCAGAGTGATAGATTGAAGGGCTAGAACGCCCCTGATGGAAAGGGAAACAAGGACCTTATGCCACTGCACGAATCCCTCACCGATCTCAGTGAACTCGCCACCCATTGCCACTCCCCTGCCCATGCCCGTGGCCTGCTAGAGGAGGCACAGGACCTGCTGCGCAACGCCACAGCCCACCGCGGAGATGGAGTTGAGCTCGCTGCCTGGTTTTCTCGCGTGGTGACCGATATTGTCCGCTCTCCCGGTCTGGCGAGCCCTGTGCGGCTCACCGGCGCCGCTGCCCGCGGCGATCTTCTCCCCTCTCTCCCCATCACGTGGCTGGGCACCGACGAACAGCTGGAGCAGATTATCACTGAAGCCGGTCTATCCTGTGGTGCGGTGCAAGACCTAGCATCGACGCGTGCGGACGCCGGCCTTCCCCTAGGCGCGGGCGGCGAGGAGGAACTCTACGCCGAGGCAGTGTCTCAGCGGCCGGCACCACTGAAGCTCGTCGACGGTCTCCCCGACCGCTCTGCCGACGTGTCCATTCGTCTCTCCTTGCTCGCACCGGTGTCTGCCATCGCCCGTTGGGCAGCTCCCGCGCCCCGCCCCACCCCAGACCGCCTCGCCATTGGCGTCGAGCGTGAGCTTCTTACCTCCGCCGAAGCGGAGGGGCTGAGCCTAGCTTGGGGCACGGGCATCGCCCTCGAGTTGGGTCGGTGGTACGAGGGCGTCGATCAGCACAGCGTTATGCTGGCAGATTTGCCGCCTTTGGACCGCACCGCCTACGGTTCGGCGTGCCGCACTGTCTCTGCTGCTATCGAATCCATCGTGGCTAGGCACGGTAGTGTGGTTAGCTGTAGTGAAAGCTAAGCGTTAACGATCGCCGTTCACGGCGGGGTGTAGGATTACTGACTTGCCGTCAGTTATTACATGAATTTTATCGAAGGGAGTCCGCCTCATGGCAGGGAGCGTTGGCAGGCCACGGAAGAACAGTCCGCGCCGCCGGGGAAACACCGCGCGCGAGGAGATCCTGGATGCTTCATCCGAGCTCTTCACCACCCAGGGCTTTGCGACAACCTCCACGCACCAGATTGCCGATGCCGTCGGTATCCGTCAGGCCTCGCTGTACTACCATTTTCCTTCGAAGACGGATATCTTCCTCACTCTGCTCAATTCCACCATTGAGCCTTCGCTGGAACTCGCGGATGAGCTCGCGGCCTCAGACGCTGCACCGGCACAGCGCTTGTGGTCCCTTGTGGCCGCAGAGTCGCGCCTGCTATTGACCTCAGCGTGGAATGTAGGCCGTCTGTATCAACTGCCGGTGGCCAACTCCCCCGAATTCGGCGAGTATCACGAACAGCGTGACCGCTTGAAAGAGCACTTCCGCACTGCCGCAGCGGGGATTGTGGGCGAGGATGATCCGCGCCTCGAGCTGCCCTTCCACATCGCGCTCTCCGTCATCGAGATGCGCCCCAACGATGGCAACGCGCCATTTGATGCTTCGCAGCGCGTACCGGAGCAGTCTGCCATGCTTGCCGACGCCGCCCTCGCAGTCCTCGGCGCCACCCCGCCTAAGGACGCCGAAGCGACCACCTTAGATCTGCTCAAGAACCGCAACGACTCTATTTCCTCCGCTGCCGCCGCCGCGGCCGACCGGAAGAAGTCGACTCGCTAGCGGCCGTAGCGGATGCCCTAGCGGCCGTGCCGGATGGCATAGTGCGCTAGGAAGGTCTTATAAGGCTTATACGCCTTTTCACCGTCTGCTCGGAGGCTGTCCACAAGCCGGTCCATCTTGTGATTCGTCTTCTTTTCCGTCCACCCCAGCTCCTCGGCGATCTCGCGAACCGAAGGGATATCAGCATCGGTGGAGCCCGGCTTTTTGAGGTAGCTGGCTAGCAGGCGCAGCAGCTCTTCTTGTTCATCATTGGGAACGTGGCGGGTGCGCGTGCGCTCCTCATCGACATCCTGCTCGCGTTTTGTGCGACGCGAGTAGTTGCTGTTTTCCACGTCGATATACAGCTCATAGGGGCATTCGGGAGTCTCAAAGGTAATCCGCGATGGCCCCGGGGGTACAGCCGCTACTGAACGCGGGCCCAAATCGATGCGGGAAAACCCCGTGACACCGCGCAGCTCGATGCGCAGTGGGATATGGCTGCCCACGTTGCAAATCATCCAGCCCTGTCCGCCGTACCACAGCTGAAAAAGCTGGCGGTGCAGGCTGAGGTCCTCCTCGCCTACCCGGAAGTCACCGGCGCGGCCGACAATGACTTCTTGGCCCGGGGACATGACCATCACGCCACCGATCAAATCATCAATGCGCAGCCGCGGCCCCTGAGGAGCGTTCTGCGGTGGGAGTGGCTGTTGCGGGCCCATAGACACCTCCGTAGGGCTGGGAAACGTGCGCACATCGCCATCCATCCCGGCGAGGTGCCTTCAAACAGTGTCCTTCAGTGTAGCGGCTCTCACTTTAGTTCCGCTCGCTAAGTTACTGCCCCACCCCGCTAGCGCTAGGCCACGATAGCCCACGTCACCACGAAGATGAGGATGATGACAACGACAGTGACCGTGATGATAAGAGCGTTTGAATTATCCCTCGCAGGCGGCTTGTTGTTTGCTTGCTGCGGCGTGGAACCGCGTTGGACGGTAGACCCTGGCATCGCCGGCGTAACCGGTGTGGAAGGTGACACAGTCCCTGGGGACGCCATCGGGTTCGAAGGAGCGACGAAACCAGTGGGCCTTGCCCGCTCCACGGATCCGAAGGAAGCGGCAGGTTCCGGCCAGCGTTGGGAGGGTTGAGGATGCCGGCCAAACTGGCTCGGCTGCCCAGCTCTTCCGGCATTTCGCGGTTGCTCCGGCCGTGCCGAAGGCTGCGGCGTGGGCGCTATACGCGGAGCATCGGCCGCCGGTGCCGCCACACGCTGGGCGGGGCGGGACTGGGAGACGTCGCCAAGCGCGGCAATGAAGTCCTGGGCCCGCGCATAGCGCTGCATGGGCACGCTGTTGAGTGCCTTATTCAGTACGGTCTGTACTTCCGACACAACTCGGCTTGTGTCCCCTGCCAGGAATTCGGCGAAGGCATCACTGGACAGATCCGGGATGCGCCGCTGCCCTTCCCACTCGCTGCGCGGCATCGTGTCCTTAAGATGATGCAGCGTAAGCATCTCGAAGGCGATAAGGGCCAAGGAATAGTCGTCCGCGCGCGCCGACATATCATCATCGCCATAAGCATTACCGTTATTTTCCGGGGCCAAGTATTTCTCAGTTCCCACAATGTGGCCGATTTTGGTCAGCCGAGACTGGCCCTCCTCAATGCTGATTCCGAAATCACTCAGCACAGCCGGTGGCAAGCTGCCGGGGTTCTTACGCAATAGAATATTGGCGGGCTTGATGTCCCGATGCACCCACCCAGGGTGCAGCTCATGGTGCATATAATCCAGCGCCGAGGCAATCGGTTTGAGGTAATACACAACCTCCGCCACGCTAAATCCCCGGCCCTGGTGGGCCCGCTCACGGATAGCATGCCCCAAGGTTTTGCCGTCGATGAAGGCCATGACCATCACGTCATCGCCGCGCGGGGTGGACTCCTTGGAATAAAACTGGACTACCCCTGGGTGGCTACCGATCTTCGTGAGCGCCTTCATTTCATTGTGGAAACGGGCGCGGGAGGCTTCATCACGGACGTCATCCAACAGCACCTTGACGGCGAGCTCACGGGAAAGGTCCGGATCCGTGGCATGAAAGACCTGCCCCATGCCGCCTTCACCCAACAGGTACACGTTGGTGTAGCGCTTCTGCTGGGTCAGCCATTGCACGAAGTAGGAATTAGTCACTGCCCCATTGGACCATATGCACTGGGCAGCATGATGTTGCCATGTCCCATCGCCCCCAAATGGAGGGTACTTAAGCGCGGTTCCGTCCGGTGTTGCCAAGCCGGTTATGCTACGTGTTGTTCTCTACCGTTTTCCAAGGACCCTATGACGACCCCAGGATTTGGCACTAACCATCACGAGCATAAGCCCCCTACACCGGTGTCGGGCCAGTCTCGGCAGCCTCAATCGGAGCAGCGCAACCTCGTTCCGATCATCTGCGCGATCGCAATTCTCATTGCGCTGGTGATTGCAGGCCTCGTTATCTGGTACGACGCCCGCTCCACCAGCCAACAAACGTCCAGCACCAGCGAAAACTCGGAGCAGACAGCCCCTCAGGAGGAGGCTGCCTCCCCGGAGGAGACTGCTGCGCAGAAAGATGAAGAAACGGACGAGGCAGAAGCACCGAGCGAGCAGGCTCCGGGAACTTCAGTGAGCGCCGGGGCTGCCGACGTCCCCGAGGGACTCACTGCCGCCGGTTGGTCCGATTATCCTGAGGCACGCTGCCAACAGGGGGAGGATATGATCTTCGCTGCCCATGGCACCGATCCCGATTCCCACATTGTGGTCTGTGAGAAACAGGACTCCCTCTTTTACCGCGGTGTTTGGTCCAGCGGCGCTGCCTTTGGCCCGGCGCGTGGTGAAGGGGATTCCTTCAGCGCCACGATTCTTGATCCAACCAGCGGGAAAGACACCGGCTCCGTGCTGAACATTCGCGGCACGGACTATGACATCGACGGCGAGGCCGGCGAATTCGAGGACTATTGGCCGCGCTAGCGCCTTTACATCGCTCGTGCTTCTTAAACAGCGCCCTGCTGGCATCGCGCATCGGGCCACTCGACCTCTGCCGTGGCCAGCTGTTTGACCACGCGGCTCAGCATCTGCTGTGCTTCGCCATAATCGCCGGAAGGCGCTGCGGCATAGATCGCCACTGCCACCGTGTGCCCGCCTAGCGTGATTAATCCCATCTGGCGGGCTTCATAAGATCCGTCCTCGGCCGGCCCCCAGCCGCCTTTCATCACCGCGCCTTCTAAAGCCCGAAGACCATAATTCTGCGCGGGATCCGGCTGTCCCATGGCTGCAAGGATCGGATCCGCGCCTTCGTGGCACCCCAGCGCGGCGATGAATTCTGCTTGCTCAGACACCGACCACTGTGTTTGGCCGAAGGCGCTAAAACCGGGGCGCGGTGGCGTAGCGGGGACCTCAGTTGTGCCAATGATGGCCTGGGTGGCTTGTGCGGCTTGTTCTCCCCCGCCGAGGGCCTCCCAGAGAGAATCGGCCGCGGCGTTATCGGAATAGGTGATCGCCCGGGATACGGTATCGGGATCCGCCACCCCGGCGCGTTCGGCGGCGATGGCCAACGGGACTTTCACGGTGGACCACGCAGGCAGCGGGCCGGTGTTGCCAGCCGCTGCGACGGTTCCTGAGCCGGCCACCGCGATCCCGGTACCGGGGTTATCTGCAGCGATGGCGTCGACAGCTTCCTGAAGGTCGGTAGCATTAATCACGGTTGGTTCCTTGTCGAGGGCTGAATCAGCGGCGGGTCCATCAGATACCTCTGCCCCGGAATCAGGCAGCGTGGGCTGTGGGCTGCTCGCCGGAGTGCTGGACTCAGGTGTGGAGACATCACCAATGGTGCAGGCGCTTAGCGACGCCCCCGCAATCCCCACCAGCGCTGCTAGTACTGCCATCCTACGCCGCGGCTGTGCAGGGCTGTGACGTCGCATTGCTACCTGTTTCATTGTTGACCGCCTGAGCATTAGAGGATGAGCACAACCGCGTTGTTTCCACCGGTACAGGTGACAAATTCACCGTTGTCGGAACAATCCATGGTGTAGGTAATCTCGGTGACTGGGCTGTAGGCCTTAATGGTGGCATCAAACTCGTGGGTTTCCACGTAGTGCTTGACGTACTCATCGCGCACAACGTTGGCGAAGGATTCCGTCGTTACCACTGTTCCACGGTAGACACTGTTGAAGTTGCCACCCGGTTCGTTGTTGCGCGCGGCGTCGTTCGCCGGAATCGCCCCCTCCGGCAAGTCCGGGTACTCGGGGCGCTTGTGAGACTGCGAGGTCGTCGTGGGCTGTTCTGTCGTTTCTTCAGAGTTCTCCTCGCTCCCCGCGCTCTCTGCGTCTTCCTGTGCACTCTCATTCTGCTCGGTGAGTTGCGCGGTGGTCAGGGGCGAGCCGGCTTGAGAATGTGAGTCGGCATGTTTGAAGAAAAAAATGTAGGCCAGCGCGGCCATAACGAGGACGACCGCCAGGATCAGCACGGCGATAAGCACAAACTTGCCGGAGTTGGAGGAGCTGCCACGTCCGCTGCTCTCCTGAGAATAGCCAGCGGGGTACCCTGCTGGCTGCTGGTCATACTGTCCGCTACCGTCCTGCGGCACCTGCTGGGACGCGAAGTGCTGCGTCTGGAACTGCTGTTGCTGGCCGTACTGGCCTGATGCACCGGAGGCGGCAAAAGGGTTCGAGTAATTGCGCTCGCCGGAGTGCGCATAACTCTGATTGTTTCCCGTGTTCTGCGGGTAGCTCTGGGGCGGCAGGGGACGCTGTTGCGTTGGCGGCGCTTCAAAGTCCGCGGTTTCCGGGTGGGTATCTTTACGGGAAGGCTGCGGCTGGCCGCTATTTCCCTGCGGGTACTGTGCGCCGAATCCATGGTTGCGATCTGAGTCAGTCACCGAAGCCTCCGTAGATCTAGACGTTCTGGTTATGCCGTATAGGCGTTTTCTATCTTTCTTATCTTTGCACAGCTACCACGATTGCGGTGAGGTTCGTGCATCGTGCTTCATTCACGACGCCGTGTTTCCACGACTTTTCTGATTCTGATGGGGAGTATTCCCACGAGTTTGCATCTCTGTCCGCGCGGACAGCGGTAGAGGGTTTAGATTATTAGAGGTATCTCAATGCTCTATCTCCCCTGTGCACGGAAAGGTTGTTATTCTCCCAGCCATGACGTTTCCTACCGGCCCTTCGGGCACTCCGCCACGCAATTCCGGTTCCTCCGGCTTCGGTTCACCCGCTCCGGGGTTTGGCCACCCCGGCGCCCCCGGCGGTGCTAACGGCCCACACCAGTCCGGCCCGGGCGGTTCTCCGAGCGGGTTCGGCAACACTCCGCCGTTTGGTGGGCAATCTGCTAGCCCCAGCTCACAGCCTTTCGGCGGGAGCGCTCCAACTCCGCCGAGTCCACCTCAACCCACCACGTACACCGCTCCACAACCGCCGAAGGGCACAGGTCGTTTCAGCGGTGCCATCGCCGCGCTGATTGCTCTGCTCGTCATCCTCGCGGTCATTCTCGGCGTCGGTGCATGGTTTATCTGGGGACGCGAGTCGTCCGGCTCAAGCCACACCGCTGCATCCTCCGAACCGACCTCAACAGCTACGCTTCCGGGAACTCCTCTTGCCACCAGCGGCCGTATCGATACTGACCTGGAGGCTGACGGCGTGGTCATTGCCCGCACCTTCTTCCCGGATTCCTATGTCTCGCGCTCCGGCAGCACTAACATCGCTGATGTGCAGCTGGCCGAAGGCCATAGCCAACTCAACGCGGTCTTTGGTTTCAGCGATGACCGGGAGAATACTGATGTTGCCAGCGCCACCGTTACCGTCAACGGAGCTGACGGTGCTGAGCTGGCTTCCTTCGAGGTCCCGGCAGAGGAGGCTCTCGAGATGCCCATCAACATCGCAGACCACCAAGCCCTGCGCTTTACTTTTACGTATAAGGACGCCAACGGCAATCCTGCGGACAACACTGGCTTCGCGGTGGCTTCCCTCCACGCGCAGTAGCGCATGCCGTCGGCCCCTCGCGCGGTAGCGCCAAAGCTGCCCTAGTTGCCAAAGTTATAGCCTCTGACTGCAGTGGCGGCGCATAACTTCGTCGTTTAGGGCAGTTGCTGCCCTCTAGGGAAAGCTGCCATATATACGAAAGCCGCCTCCTTCCCCGCGCGGCGAAACAGCAACGGCGAAGAGAGACGGCTGCGCGCTGCCTACGGCAGCGGGCTATCCAGGATTTAGTGGAAGAAGTGGCGGGTTCCAGTGAAGTACATGGTCACCCCTGCCTTCTTAGCGGCCTCGATGACTTCCTCATCGCGGATGGAACCACCTGGCTGCACCACGGCCTTCACGCCGGCTTCAAGGAGAACCTCCAGGCCATCGGCAAACGGGAAGAAAGCATCGGAAGCAGCGAAGGAACCTTCGGCGCGGTTGGCGCCGTCGGCCAGCGTGTTAGCACGCTCCACCGCGAGCTTGGCGGAATCGACGCGGTTGACCTGGCCCATACCGACACCCACGGTGGCGTTGTCCTTGGCCAGCAGGATGGCGTTGGACTTCACCGCGCGCACGGAACGCCAAGCGAATTCGAGCTGCGCCAAGTCGGACTCGTTCAACGCCTCACCCGCAGCCAGCGTCCAATTGGCCGGGTTATCGCCCTCTGCCTGGTAGGTATCCGGCTCTTGGGTGAGCATGCCACCGGAGATGTACTTAACTTCCTCCTTGGGCGCTTCATGCTCTGCCTGCAGCACGCGCAGGTTCTTCTTGGCTTTGAGAACTTCGATGGCGCCCTCCTCGTAAGACGGAGCCACAATGACCTCAGTGAAGATCTCCTTGACCTGCTCGGCCATCTCGACGGTGACCTCGCGGTTCACCGCGATGACTCCGCCGAAGGCAGACATTGGATCGCAGGCGTGTGCTGCGCGGTGGGCAGCCGCGATGGACTCCTCAGACACCGCGATGCCGCACGGGTTGGCGTGCTTGATGATGGCCACGCACGGGCGCTCATGATCCCAGGCAGCGCGCCAGGCGGCGTCAGCATCCTGGTAGTTGTTGTAGCTCATCTCCTTGCCGTTGAACTGCTTCGCATTGGCCAAACCAGTGGTACCGATGCGGGTCACGGTCGCGGACTGGTGGGAATTCTCGCCGTAGCGCAGCGGAGTGGTCACGTCACCGTCGCTGAGCTGATCGACGAACCATGCGGACACCGCGGCGTCGTAATCAGCGGTGTGCAGGAAGGCATCGCGGGCGAGGCCGCGACGCTCTTCCAAGGTGAAGCCACCGTTGGCCACAGCGTCAGCCACATCACCGTAGCGGGCTGGATCCACGACGACTGCGACGGACGGATGATTCTTCGCGGCAGCGCGCACCATGGATGGACCACCGATATCGATCTGCTCCACGCAGCCATCAAAGTCCGCGCCGGAAGCCACAGTCTCGCGGAAGGGGTACAGGTTGACTACGACGAGCTGGAAGGGCTCTACCTCCAGCTCCTCCAATTGCTTCAGGTGGTCCTCCTTGCGGGTATCCGCGAGGATTCCTGCATGCACGCGCGGGTGCAGGGTCTTTACGCGGCCTTCGAGGCACTCCGGGAAGCCGGTGAGCTTCTCGACGGGCGTGACATCAATGCCCAAGTCCGCGATCTTCTTCGCGGTGGAACCGGTGGAAACGATCTCCACGCCAGCGTTATCAAGTGCCCGGGCAAGGTCTTCCAGACCGGTCTTGTCATAAACGCTAATTAGCGCGCGCTTGATGTTCTTAGGATCTTCGCTCATGGTACGGGGACTTAAGCCTTCCTTGCGGTAATGAGATAGTTAGAGCTGAATGCTGAGCGTCTCGCCCTCCACGCGCATCGCGCGGAGAACATCGACGATAAGTTCTCTTTCGACCACTTTGATGCGCTCGTGCAAACTGGCTTCATCATCCTCTGGCAGGACCCGGACGGGTTCCTGGGCAATGATGGAGCCGGTATCGACACCAGCATCAACGAAATGGACAGTCGAGCCTGTGACTTTGGCGCCATAAGCCAGCGCATCGCGCACGCCATGCGCGCCTTTGAAGGCAGGCAAGAGCGCAGGGTGAGTATTGATGGTGCGACCTTCGAAGCGATCCAGAAAATCCTTACCCAGGATCTTCATAAAACCTGCGGAAACAACAACGTCTGGTTGCGCAGTATCCACTGCGGCAACCAGACGCTTATTCCAATCGGTGCGGTCAGCACCCATCTCTACGACCTCGGTGGCAATTCCCGCCGCCTGCGCGCGCTCAATGCCTTGGCAAGGCACGTCCGCGATGACTTTCACGACGCTGTAGTGCTCATCCTGGCCATCCAAGATAGCCTGCAATAAAGAGCCGGTTCCAGAAACCAGAACCACGACGTTGAGGCGGGCAGTAGCAGCGGGCTGATGCGGTGTAGTCACGCGCTACAGCCTAGCCGCTACCGCTGCGAACCGGGGAATTTTCACTCTTTAACGGAACCTTCAGGCTCTTCGCTCTCCTCTGTTTCTGGAGCGCGCTCCGCATCGCCGTCTTCATCCGCTACTGCTTCGTCCTCGACTTCAGCTTGGGTGTCGACGTCAACATCGCCCGTTTCCACGATTTCTGCATCACTCACATCAGCCTCAGGCACAGCCTCCGTCTCAGCGTCAGCCTCTACTTCGGGATCGGCTTCCTCCGTGTCAGTCTTCGCCTCGACATCAGCCTCGTCCTCGGTGTCGGCGTCTATGTCGGTGTCTATGTCGGTATCGACACCGATGTCGTCGTCAAGCGCTGCCTGTTCCTGCTCGTGCTCTTCCTGAGCGGCGCTGGTGGAGTCCTCAGTGACCTCCTCAACGTCCTCAGCTGCAGCCGAAGCTTCCGGCTCAGTAACCGGGGCGGTGGCGCGGCGCGCACGCCACGCCGTCACTGCCTGTGCGGCGGCAAAAGCACATCCCACGACGAGGCACCACAGGGAGCTCAAGCCCACTGCGGTCCAGACCTCAGGGCCTGTGTATCCATACACTCCCAACGTTCCGGAAACACCGTAGATTGCCACGAGGGCGGTCACTGCCACCGTGATGGTTGCAACGAGCACGACCTGGAAAGACACCAGGGCGCGGCGACGAGCAAATGCCGCCACGGCTGCGATTGCTGGGACCACCAACAACACCGCGAACCAAGGGCTAATGGAAGGCGGAACCGCGGCGGCCAAAGGTAGCGGAGGAAGCGGAACTACATGGCCGCTAAAGAGGCTCACACTGGTTCCCTCACCAATGTGCATCTCCGAGCCGCTCAGCACTGCGCCGGCTGCCACCGCGGCGTTGGGCAGGTACACAATGCTTACTAGAAACAGGCCGATTGTTCCCAGCGCATTGAGCACCGGATAGCTGGCAAGCATCTCGGCCTGGCGCGACCAACCGAATCCCCACAGAACCACCACGAGGACGAGCCCAGCCGCAACCAGGTATCCGAGGTAGCTCAGGCCGATGCGGGCGGCGTCGACGAACACGCGCGGAATGCCGCTGCGCTTGGCCAAGGCCTTCCACAAGCGAGGCCCCATGCCACCAATTAGGGCAACCGCATGAAGCAGAAGCATGCGGGGAAGAACGCGATAGAGCTCCGGAGGAGAAACATCATAGACTTTCCCGGCATCCCACAACATCAACCACGCAATGAAAGTCAGGACGAGTGGCACCACCAGCACGCAGGCGCTCAAGACAAGCAGGTCGTTGATGCTCACCCTATCCTTCACCGCCGCGCGCACACGGCGACCCACCAACCAGGCCAAGAGCAGTGCAGGTAGGGCTGGAACGAAGCCCACATCAATTCCACCAGCGCGGATAGGCGCAAGGTTGAACACCATCCAAGCCTCCCCGACGATGGTGTTCAGCCACGCCGACGGGGAGCTGGTGAGAAGAAGTGCTGCGATGGCGACCACCAGGATGCCGAGGACAACAACGAGGTGCGGAACACCGACGACGATGAGCATGCGACGGATGCGCCCGCGCAGTGTTGTTGGGGCCTGTGCGCGGCGGGCACGTGCCTTGTCTGACTCGATTCCTTTAATACGCTGCGCAGGATCCCGGCGATCCCGCCGGTGCCCGCGCTCAGAGTGCTCAGCACCATCACCGCGTCCACGCACGTGCGCGCGTGGACGGGCAGACGACCTAGACTGGGGACTCGTGTTCTTATTCATCGGCGTCCACTTTGCCACGGGCACCTCCCCCACCGGGGGTGGCGCGACGAGGTCTGATTTAAAAGGTCGCGCACACCCCCGAACGGATACTCTTTATCAGCTATATCCTTAGCTGCATCCGCCCATGAGAACTACCCACGCGCACATCGCTACCGGAGATCGAAAGCACCGCCAGGGATTCACTTCATTCACAGGAATCAGCTACCGCATCAAAACAAGCAAATCTTTCGACGTATCAAGAAGAAAACCGCAATCCGGGTTGCTCCGCTCTCGCCGAGACGCTACTGTTACATCTCGTTGGTAACAGGAAGGTCACAATCGGATAACCAACCAGGTTTAGATGTAACGATTGTTCTGGCTGGACGATAGTGAATTAGGACGGAAGTAGAGTTCATGCGAAGCAAGACTCAGCGAAGCGCAGGTCGCCACCGCAAGATCACCACCTCGCAGACCACGAAAGGGCGCTTGGCGGTAATGACCGTCGCCGCAGGCGCCGTATCCACCGCAGGTGTTGGCGGCGCCGCAGCCGGCACCATTCAATCCGCTGGCACTGGTGAGACCAAGGCACAGTCCATCGACTACACCTTGCAGGCAGATACCGATCCGCTCAAGGACGCACAGGCCGCCGTTGAGGATGCCGCACCACAGATCCTCTCCATCGCTGAAACCAAGCCGGTCGCTGACCTGGCTACCCAGCTCGACAAGGCCATTCAGGCCGCCGATGCGCGCGCAGCTGCTGACGAAGCCAACCGTGCACCGTCCGTTGCTCGCCCGGCAGAAGGTACTTTCACCTCTGGCTTCGGCCCCCGCTGGGGCTCCTTCCACTCCGGCATCGACATTGCCAATGCCGTAGGCACCCCAATCCTCTCCGTTATGGACGGCACCGTCATCGATTCCGGCCCGGCTTCCGGCTACGGCCAGTGGATCCGCATCAAGCACGATGACGGCTCCATGAGCGTCTACGGACACATGCAGACCCTCGACGTCGCTGTGGGCGAGCGCGTCCACGCCGGCCAGAAGATCGCCGGCATGGGCTCTTTGGGCTTCTCCACCGGCTCCCACCTGCACTTTGAAATTCACCCCACCGGTGAGGGCGCTGTGGACCCGATTCCGTGGCTTGCAGAGCGCGGCGTCAACATTTCTTAAGCCCTACCCAACCTAGCCTTCCAACAACTTTTAGGCGGCATAGAGCACTTTTGCTCTGTGCCGCTTTTTGCATCTCAACCACCCCACCCTTGCCTTCGAGCACGCTCCACCACCTACTCCACACCGGACAAGCGGGCGGGGGTACTGAAAGATTCCTTTCCCGAAAACTCTTGACCACCCCAAAGGTTACCCGGTAACTTACCGGGTATGTACCGATCGTATTCTCCCTCTTTCCTCCGCGCAGGAGGTGACCATGTCCGTCAAACACTCCGTGCTTGCTCTGCTGAGTGAAGAACCCGCCACAGCTAGCCACATAAAAACGCGCTTTGCCGAGACCTTCGACAACCTCTGGCCGCTCAACATGGGTCAAGTTGCCCAGACCTTAAGCCGCTTGGAACGCGATGGCCTTATCGCCACCGACGGTGAGCTCACCGGCCCCACCGGGCGCCGCGCCACCAGCTATGCCATAACCCCAACTGGCCGCGAAGAGCTCTCACAGTGGTGGATGTCCACCCTGCACAACGACGCCATCGAGCGCGATGAACTCGTACTCAAAGTGTCGCTTGCAGCGCGACGCTCCGACGTCGACGTCATTGCCGTGCTCGACGCCCAGCGCTTTGCCACCGTCCGCCAGCTGCGTGAGCTCAACCACCAAGCCTCGGAACTGCCCGCAGAGCGCAGCGCCCAGCGCTTGGCTGTTGAGCGCCAAATCTTCGACCTGGAATCTCTCTCACGCTGGCTCGACCGCGTGGAATCCCTAGCCAATCCAACCGCCACCGAGGAGGCCCCGCGATGACCCCCGACTCTATCCCCACGTCCCAGCACATGCCTTTCCCGCTCGAACTCGAGAACATCACCTGCGTCTTCGGTAGCGGCGCCCGCCAGGTCACCGCCCTGGATTCCGTCAACCTGCAGCTGAAACCGGGTGAACTCGTCGCGGTCATGGGCCCTTCTGGTTCCGGCAAGTCCACGCTGCTCAACGTCGCGGGGCTGTTACAGCCACCGACGTCGGGACGCGTGCTTCTCGACGGTGCCGATGCATCCCAGCTCTCCAAAGCCAAGGCCGCCATCGCCCGCCGCCGCCACTTGGGGCTCGTGTTTCAGCACTTCAACCTGGTGTCTTCCCTCACCGTGGGCGAGAACGTGTCCCTCCCCCTTGAGCTGGACGGGCTCTCGCCTGCGCAATGCCGAGAAGCTGCAGAGGAAGCGCTCAGTGAGGTCGGTCTCGACGGCACCATCGACCGCTTCCCGGAAGAAATCTCCGGTGGCCAAGCCCAGCGCGTGGCGATTGCCCGCGCGCTCATTGGACCGCGCAAGGTGCTTTTGGCGGATGAGCCTACCGGTGCCTTGGATACCTCAACGGGTGAGGAGATCATGAAGGTTTTGCGCGCACGTATCGACGCCGGCGCCTCAGGCATACTGGTCACTCACGAGCCGCGTTTCGCCGGCTGGGCTGACCGTGTTGTCATGGTTCGCGACGGGCGCCTCACCGGCGAGGAGGTGCGTTAGTATGTCCGGCATTAATGCCGCCACCCGCCCGACGAGGCGCGATCTCAAGCTTCATCCATGGCGCACTTTGGCTGCCGTGATGCTCATTGCGCTACCGGTGGCCCTTGTCATCGGAATGGCACTCTTTGATAATTCCTCTGGTCGGCTCTCCGCGGCCTTGAGCGCACCCGAGCGAACCCTGCAGATCAGCGCCGAACACCCGGAGATTAGTTATGAAGACGTGCCAGGTCTGGCTGCCGACGTGCTTCCTGGAGGCCTCAGCGTCAGCCCGGTCACCGCTTTTTCTAGCACGTCACTAATCCATAATGGGAAGTCAGCCAGCTCCTGGGTAGATCAATTCGACGCAGAGAATCCGCCGGAGCCCGCACAGGAGGCCGTCGATAAGTTCAATCTTGGCCCCAACCAGGCAGTTCTATCGCGCTCTACCGCACACAAGCTCGACGCCTCCGTTGGAGACGTCATCACCGTGCGCACCAGTGCTCTGAGCGGCGACCACCAAGTCACGGTCGCGGCTATTGCTCCCGAAAACTATGACTTTGTCACCTCCCCCACCCTCAATGACGCTCTCAGCGACCCGTCCTTTCAGATAAACACCTCCTGGGTCATCGTGGGTGATACAACGCTGACCAAAGAGGATGCCGACCGCGCCCATGAGGCCGGGCTGGAAATCTGGGCACCGGAGCTGCGAGATACGGACCGACCCGATTCTGAGTCGGATTCCTTTGGCGGAATCCTGAGCAGCATTCTTTTCGTGCTCTTCTTCTTCGGCCTCTACGCCATCGCCGGATTGCTCATCCTTTTCCTTCTCGCGCCCGTCTTCACGCTGGCTACCGGACGCAATACGCGCCTGTACGCGCTGATGTCGAGCCAGGGTGCATTACCACGCCACATCATGTTCGCAGTGATGGCCTATGGCCTGCTGATGGGACTAATCGGCGCCACCATCGGTGCAATCGTTGGCCTAACGGTCTCGTGGGTATGGTGGACAGCCCGCTATCCGGACTTTGCTGCACGCCCGCCCTTCCTAGCGATTGCTCTCGCGTGGCTCGTGGCGGTGGCAGGCTGTGTCATTGTCTCCATCGTTCCCGCGTGGTTGGCGCAACGTGGCGCCCTGTCCACAGCAATTCAAGGCGCCGCCCCCGACCGCCTCCTGCGCTTCAGGCGGTGGATGGCCATCGGCCCAGCATTCTTGCTTCTGCTCGTGCTCTTCAGCTTCAGCCCATGGGGCGGGTATATCCCCACGGTGCTAGCTCTCTTCGGAGTCATCGCGGTCGCCGCGTCTGCCCCCGCTTTGGTCTTCCTATGTTCCCTGCTATCTCGTCGCGGCCCCCTCGCGTTGCGTCTGGCTGGACGCGGCCTGACCCGGCGCAGCATGCACGCCTTGCCGACGTCCATCGCTCTCGTCTCAGTTGCCTTCGTCGCCTCCCTGTTTGGCGTGGGCATCATGACGGATAGCGCAAAGTCCACTGCCGAAGAAAAACTCGTCATGCCACCTACTTCTGCGCTGATCGAGGAGACGACCTTTGACCAACCAGCGCAGGTTTCTACGCCAGAAGAACGCGCGGCGATAGAGGCAATCCAGCAGACCACCACCGCCCGCTCCTATCCCTTCTATGCTTTCCCCTCGTGGACGACGTCTTTCAGCCTTCCGGAGGATGACACTTTTTACGAGCTCACCACCGAATTTGATTACCAGTGCGAGCAGGTCGATTTCAGCAAGCCGGTTGAGAGGGCAGTCTTCGTGGATAATCAGGGGCGGCGCACCGATGATTCCGAAGAGGCTCGCCAGGAGTGTGCGCACGAGTTGATGACGTCATTTCCTTATAATCCGTTGATCTATCAAAGCAGGATGGTTCAAACCGATTCTTCCCAGCTTGAGCTCTGGCAATTCGACTCGGAGGAAGATCGCCGCGCGGCGGCACAGACGTTGGATGCCGGCGGCATCGTGCTCCCCCACAGCAGCCACGTCGGCAATAACACGCGCGGCACGGTGACCGTAAAAACCTACAACCGCATTGACAGCCCAGAACCGAGCGAAACGCAGGAGGCTGATCTGCCGGTTGTGGAGGCACTGCCTACCGCGGCCCGCGATGTGGTCTTGATTAGCCAGCAGGCAGCAGAGAAGCTGAACATGGAGCCCTTCTACGTGGGCCAAGCCCTCGCGTTCGACGAACCACCGAGCGAGTCAGAGCGCGAAGAGCTGCGAGACCTGACAGCGAGCGCTTCGCAGTCGCAATACTCGCTAAGCTTCGCAGTCTCTACTCCCGAAAGTTTCCGCTACTACCTAGGCCTCGGAATGGGGATCGTCTGCCTCATCGTGCTGACGCTCATCATTGCCAACGCAGCGAGCAGCATGCGCCAGGAAAGCACCGTGCTGCAATCCATCGGCGCCCACCCTTCACTGATGGCCAAGGTAGCGGCGTGGCAGACCTGGATGCTGGCCACCGTAAGCATGTTTTTCGGCGTGATTGCCGGTCATCTCGGCACGTACTTCTTTGCCGATAGTTCTGGATTCGTTTTCTCGACGCCACCTTATGGTCTGCGCCCGCAGGACTACTTCACCCCGGATTGGTGGCAATTCCTCGCCGTGCTTATCGTGCCGCTTCTGGCCGCCGCACTGGCGGCTGCGGTCAATCGCAGCGACAAGACGGGACCGCTGACCGCACGGGATCGCAGCGAATCACGTTCGCTGACATAGCCCTCGTGGCCCACCGTTCCCCGACCGAGCCTTCGGCCGGGGAACAACTCTTTTCACACCCCCCAACCCCTACCCCCATTCTTTAAACCTCTACTTTACCCCTGTAACAATTTTCACTTCTTTCACACATGTAACACGCTGGGCTGTTCGATAGTTTTTCGAACAATCCCTGTATTTACCTGCATTTTTAGACGTTGCGCAGGGTGATAGCTCGGGATAGTTTGTATCTCGTTGCCACAGAGCCTCAGCACGCGGCCGCACCCGCGCCGGCGTGTCGCAGGCTTCAAGGCGCATAACGGCTGTATGGCCGTGCCCTATCGCTCACAAGCTTCCTGCCGCTGACGCCGGCGGAAGCGAGCCACAGCAGGACTTAAGGACGTGAAGTTATGAAGCGCACGCTCAGCGCACTCGCCGCCGTGGCGGTCACCACCGCTACCGTGACGGCCCCAGCGTTCGCCGCCGAACCGGCAGCAAGCGTGGATGTCTCCGACGGGTCCTCCCAGGGCCCTAACGCCGGCGACATCGAAGTCAAGGAAGACTCCAAGGCCGACCTCTTCAAAGCATTCTCCGGGCTAATCGTTTCCACGGCCGGAGCCCTCAACGGGGCCTCCACCCCGGAAATCAACTCCACGCAGGACGGCTTCGATATCGTCCTCGATCCCTCCAGCATTCCTGGTCTCGCCGAGGCCTTCGCCCCACAGGGCGATCACTCCGGTCTCACCCCTATGCGCGGCCAGGATGCCAACGGTAATACCGTGGTCTTTCCGACCTCCGGTACTTTCACCTCTGGCTTTGGCCCACGGTGGGGTTCCTTCCACAACGGCATCGATGTAGCGAACCCAGTCGGCACGCCCATCTACGCCGTCATGGACGGAGAGGTCATCTCCTCCGGCGCAGCCCAGGGCTTCGGCAACTGGATCCGCATCCAGCACGACGACGGCACCATCACCGTCTACGGCCACATGCCCGGCGATCAGCTCTTGGTCAACGTCGGTGACCGAGTCACGGCCGGCGACCAGATCTCCGTCATCGGCAACGAGGGCCACTCTACCGGCCCACACCTGCACTTCGAAGTGCACCCGGGCGGCGGCGCAGCCGTTGATCCGGTGGATTGGTTCAGCGAGCGCGGCATCCTCATCTAAAGCTTTAAAGCTTTTCCATCGGCACACCGCCGATGAGCATGAGGCGGACCTTGCCCGCTGAACCGAAGTCCACGGTAACTGTCGCCCGCGCGCCGGTACCGGAGGCTTCGATGACCGTGCCCAGCCCGTACTTCGCGTGGTTGACACGGTCCCCCACAACTAAATTGAGATGGTTATTCTTCGGCATCGATGTTGCCGGAGCTGGCTTGCGCGAGCGCTGCGAAGGGGAAGACGCAGCGCCCCGCGAGCCATAGCCGCCCCCACGGGAACCAAAGAACCCGCTATCTGAGCCGAAGGTTCGCCCGTATTGATAGGAATCATCTCCACCCCACGCGCCGGACAGCGAGCTGTCTGGTTCTTCACGGCGCCAGTCGATGAGGTCCTCTGGGACCTCGGCGAGGAAGCGGCTGGCCGGGTTCGTCACCGGGTTACCCCAGGACGAGCGGAGAATAGCGCGCGTGAGGTAGAGCTGTTCCCTAGCGCGTGTAATACCTACGTAAGCAAGGCGGCGCTCCTCACTGAGCTCCTTCGGGTCCCCCAGGGAGCGCATGTGCGGGAATTGGCCATCCTCCCAGCCGGTGAGGAAGACAACGGGGAACTCTAGGCCCTTCGCGGTGTGCAGGGTCATCAACGTGACTACCCCAGACTCATGATCCGGAATCTGGTCAGCATCCGCCACCAGCGAAACCTTTTCAAGGAAGGCTTGAAGCGAGCCCGGCGCGGCTTCACCTTCCGAGAGCTCCGGGGCTTCCTCTGCATCTGCACCCAAGAAAGCCATCTCATTGGCCGCCTCAGAGCTGAACTCGCGCGCCACCGACACCAACTCGTTGAGGTTGTCGAGGCGTGCCCCGTCTTGCGGGTCATTAGAGTTTTCAAGCTCCGCGCGGTAGCCGGTGGCGTCAAGAAGCGCGTTGAGCAACTCCCCCAAATCCGGTTGACCCGTCACTTCGTTGACCATGCCCGGAATCTGCGCGCGCACGCCCTCCATCATCTCGTTGAATTTGCTTACGGCATTCACTGCCCGTGTGCCAAGCCCGGCAACCTTGCCCGCTGCCGCATCGCGGAGAGCAGCCCCAAAGCTAACACCAAGGTTCTCCGCGTGCAGAGCAATCTGTGCCTGTGCCTTGTCACCAATAGCGCGCTTCGGCACGTTGATAATGCGGCGCAAGCTCACCGTGTCATCCGGATTATCCATGATGCGCAGGTAGGCCACCAGGTCCCGGATCTCGCGGCGTTCGTAGAAACGCGTGCCACCGACCACCTTGTACGGGATGCCCGAGCGCACGAAAATATCCTCCAACGCGCGGGAGGCATTGTTGGTGCGGTACATCACCGCAATATCCGAATAGGCCGTGCCTTTATCCGCCAAGGAATCAATTTCCGAGGCGATATACCGCGCCTCGTCGTGCTCATTATCCGCCACGTAGCCGACAATTTGCTCACCCTGACCGTGGGCGGTCCACAGGTTCTTCTCGCGGCGACCCTCATTCTTCGCAATGACCGCATTCGCCGCGTTCAGGATGGTCTGCGTCGAACGGTAGTTTTGCTCAAGCAGAATCGTGTGCGCCTGCGGGTAGTCCCGCTCGAACTCCTGAATATTCCTGATGGTGGCTCCACGGAAGGCATAAATTGACTGATCAGAATCACCCACCACGCATAGTTCCGGGGCATCCGGCGGCAGCTCGCCCCGGCCCACCAAGGCCGAGACAAGCGCGTACTGCGCGTGGTTGGTGTCCTGGTATTCGTCGATAAGCACATGCTTAAAGCGGCGGCGATAAAACTCCACTACCTGCGGGTGCTGGTTAAAGATGCGCACCACTTCCCCGATGAGGTCATCGAAGTCCACCGCGTTCGCGGCACGCAGGCGGCGCTGATATTCCTCGTACACGCTCGCCACAGTGAGCTCGAAAGGATTCTTCGTCCTCTCTGCCTCCGCGCGCGCCTGCTCTGGAGAGATAAGCTCATTCTTGCGGTTGGAAATCTGATTCGCCAGAACACGTGCCGAGTACTTCTTGAGATCCAGCTGCATGTCCTTGGCGATCATGGTGAGCAGCCGACGCGCATCATCGCCGTCATAGATGGTGAAATTGGTATTCAACCCAGGCACCAGTTGGGCGTTATTACGCAAGATACGCACACAAATGGAGTGAAAAGTGGACACCCACATTCGTTCTGCCACAGGCCCGACAAGCTGGCCCACGCGCTCCTTCATCTCCGCGGCTGCCTTATTAGTAAAGGTGATGGCAAGGATCTGCCACGGGGCGACCCCGCGCTCGCGCATGAGATATGCAATGCGGCGGGTCAACACGGCGGTCTTGCCCGAACCCGCGCCGGCCACGATGAGCAACGGTGAGCCCGAATGCGTCACGGCCTCTTCTTGTTGGGGGTTTAATCCTTCCAGCAACGGATCAGAAGCCTGACCGGAAGGGGTATCCGCGTTGGGTCCGGGCACGGGGGAAAAACCACCGGCGGAGGCGTCGGTGGAAGGAGCGGAAGAAGAACGGGGCCTAAACGGAGAATTGTTATTCATAATGCTCTCCAACCTACTAGCACCACCGGACATTGCCTTCCCACACCACTTCCTACCGGCGAAGACCAACGTCACGACTCATAATTCCCCTTTGCTCGAACGTGGTGGCACAATCTGAAGACATGAGCGCTTCACAATCTGGCACCCCTGACTCGGGCTTGAGCCCCGAACACCACAACCCCAACGTCGTGGACAACGGCCTCGATATTCGTATGCCCTCGGGCACCGATGATCCACTGAGCGATGCCGAGATTCAGCGCTACCGCGAAGAAATCAACCGCCTCGACCGCGTTATTCTCGACGCCATCAAGCGCCGCACCGATATTTCCCGCACCATTGGTAAGACGCGCATGAGCTCAGGTGGTACCCGTTTGGTACACACCCGCGAAATCGCTATCCTCAACGAATTCCGCAGCGAGTTGGGCGAGGAAGGCCCCGCCATTGCCTCTGCCCTGCTGCGATTGGGACGCGGCAAGCTTGGCTAGCTGAGCGGCCCGCGGAATAATCCCCAACGCACGCGCCTCACGCTAGGTCGTGAGCTACTCTCTCCTCATGCGCTTTTTCTCTCGTCTCGCTGCAACTCTCGCCGCAGCTACTTCCGCCTTCGCGCTGACCGCCTGCAGCGGTTCTTCCTCCCACGTCGCTACCATCACCACCACAACCCTGAACCTTCCTGCCATCGGTGATTCCGGCCGCGCACAGAACTCCGGAACAAATAGGGGTTCGGAAGAAGTCCTCGACAGCGATTCTCTCTGGGATAACACCACTGAAATCCCCCAGGCGGAACGCCCCGATCCCCGCGTGGATCTGGCCCAACCGGAGGCAGCTGAGTACTTCATGACGGCTGGTGTTCTCACTCCGGGGGTCGCAATTTACAACGCAGACAGCAGCGGACGATGCTCCGCTGGTCATTTCGTTGGCGACGGCGAGCGCCTCTTTATCCTCACCGCCGGCCACTGCGGGGATCAAGGCGACACCTTTTTCTACAAGGATCGCGCTGGAGACAACGTGAAGATCGGCGAGATGGTGTTAGAGGCCCGCAATACCAATACGGACAGGATTAACTCAGCCGACATCGCGCTCATCGAGGTCTCCAACCCAGCCGCCCAAGTCTCGACGTCACCTGCTCTGAACGCGCCTTTGGCAGGATGGATGCCCCTTGAGGACGTTGCTTTGACGAAGCCCACAATTTGCCGCGCCGGCTCCACGCGAGGAGTCTCCTGTGGCAACTTCATCGACCGCCACGAGGATCAAGGGCTGTTTACTTTCGGCAATGACAGCGCCCCGGGAGATAGTGGCGGACCAGTCTATGCTTCCATCGACGGCAAGCTCTGGGCCGTTGGTGTGCTGTCCTTCGGCAACGACCAGGATCCCTCTGACGTCGAAGTGGGCGCCATGGAGATCGGAAACACGATGAAGCAATTCGATTTAAAGCTCTACGCCTAGTTCATCGCAGTGCAGCCTTCTGCTTCGGCAGCGAAGGGATTTCTGGACTACGGTGGACACAGTAAGTTTCATGTCTGCTACCTGCCAGAAAGGCTTTTGCAATGGACATCACCGCTCAGCCGCAGTGGGCCGCGCTCACCTCGCTTTTTGAGAGCAAAAAGGACCTCAACCTGCGTGAGCTTTTTGCCAACTCCACTTCCCGCGCCGCAGATTTTTCTTTCGATGCTGCGGGCCTGCACGTGGATCTGTCAAAGAATCTCATCGATGAGGAAGTCCTCAACGCACTGGTGGACCTCGCCCGCGCCGCCGACGTCGAGGGACGCCGCGATGCCATGTTCGCCGGCGAGCATCTCAACAACACTGAGGACCGCGCCGTGCTGCACACCGCGCTGCGCCTGCCTGTTGAAAAAGATTTGAGCGTGGACGGCCAGGACGTCGCTGCCGACGTCCACGAAACTTTAGGCCGCATGCGCGACTTCGCCACCGCGCTGCGCTCCGGCACGTGGCTGGGACATACGGGCCACACCATCAAGAAGGTGGTCAACATCGGCATCGGCGGCTCCGACTTGGGCCCGGCCATGGCCGCGAAGGCCCTGCGCTCCTACGAGGTAGCGGGCATTAGCGCGGAGTTCGTCTCCAACGTCGACCCGGCAGATCTCGCCGCAACTCTCGACGGGCTCGACGCAGGCTCCACCCTCTTCATCGTCGCGTCCAAGACCTTCACCACCCAGGAAACCCTAGCCAACGCTCACGCCGCGCGCCGCTGGCTCATTGAGCAGTTTGATGGTGACGAGTCGGCCGTCGCCAAGCACTTCGTTGCGGTCTCCACCAACGCGGAGAAGGTCGCGGAGTTCGGCATCGACACCCAGAACATGTTCGGGTTCTGGAACTGGGTGGGCGGACGCTACTCCGTCGATTCCGCCATCGGCCTGTCCCTGATGTGCACCATCGGCCCCCTGGACTTCATGCGTTTCCTCGAAGGCTTCCACGCCATGGATAAGCACTTCCGCACCGCTCCTCTGGAGCAGAACGTGCCGGCTCTGATGGGCCTGCTCGGCGTGTGGTACTCCAACTTCTTCGGTGCGCAGACCCACGCGGTGCTGCCTTACTCCGAGGACCTCGGCCGCTTCCCCGCCTACCTTCAGCAGCTGACCATGGAGTCCAACGGCAAGTCCGTACGCCGCGACGGCACTGCGGTGAGCGCCGGCACCGGTGAAATCTACTGGGGTGAGCCGGGCACCAACGGCCAGCACGCTTTCTTCCAGCTCATGCACCAGGGCACCAAGCTCATCCCGGCGGACTTCATCGGCTTTGCCCGCCCGAAGGAGGACTTCCCCACTGCCGACGGCACCGGCTCGATGCATGACCTGCTCATGGGTAACTTCTTCGCGCAGACCAAGGTTCTGGCCTTTGGCAAGACCGCTGAGGAAATCGCCGCTGAGGGCGTGGACGACGCCCTCGTGCCGCACAAGGTTATGCCGGGCAACCGCCCGTCCACCACCATTCTGGCGGAGGAGCTCACCCCGCAGACCCTCGGCGCGCTCATCGCACTCTACGAGCACATCGTCTTCACCCAGGGCATCATCTGGGACATCAACTCCTTCGACCAGTGGGGCGTGGAGCTGGGCAAGCAGCAAGCTAATGACCTAGCACCGGCAGTCTCCGGCAAGGAGGAAGCCGCATCCGGCGACGGTTCCACGGATGCTCTGATTGGCTGGTACCGCAGCCACCGCTAAGCACTGCTTGGCGACGTCCCCCGGCCGAACGGTCGGGGGTTCACGCGTTTTCAAGCGCTGATCGGAAGCTCGGATCGCCAACGCCGCGGAGGCCCTGTGGGCGTCCGCGTGGTGTTTTACCTTCCTGCGGGCATCCGCGTGTCTTTTGTGTTGCGTGGCGGTTTAGCTGTCGGGCGGTCCAAGTCCGTGCTGCGCGGCTTGATAGGCAACCTGGGCGGTGATTGGTTCTCCCCAGGGTGGGATGTAGTCCACATCACCTCGTAGTCGGAAGACGTAGCCGGCACCGGTGGGTTTCTCTGGGTCATCATCATTGACGCCGTTGTGATAAGCACACAGCATCGTCAGATTCGGCGGGTCGGTGGTACCTCCTGCTTTCCACGGAATGAGGTGGTGCACCTGGGCATAATCAGCAGGCTTATTACATCCTTTCCTGGCACAGGTGGGATGCTCAGCACTAGCCATCATGCGCTGCTCAAAACCGGCTAAGCGTTTCATGCGGTGCAGCCACACCGGCCCGATGGTGGGGTGGATGAGGGTGACGTAGCCGATCTCGGCGAACTTATAGTTCAGAAACTCCCGCCCTGTCATCCGTCCACCATTGGTCAGCTCTAGGACGATGTCATCGCCGTCGCCGCTGACAATCTTGTCGAGCTTGTCCAAGGTCACCACCACACTGGTGAATATGGCCGGTTTGGTTCCGCCGTGGGACTTGCTGAAGAAGACGTGTTTGGCTGCCTTCAACAGATTGTCCTGGTTGAGAGATTCTAGAACGCCGCGCATCTCGGTGACGGTCATGGGATCATCGGTAATGGTTAGCGAGTGCGGCCCATCAGCCCGGTAGGTCATGCGCACACCAGGTGTGGGCACGCGTTTGGGCTTGAGCTCTTTTAAGCGCTTGGCCGCCACGGCTGGGATGCTGTGGGCAGGTGTGCCGGCAAGCTTGAGGCGTAGGTTCCAGGCATGCAGCTGATTCTTCAGTTTCTTGGTATAGGACTCGATGAGGCTGAGTGTGGCCAGATCATGGCGTTGTTCGGCAGCTCGGGCTCGAGCTTGTCGTTGCTTACCCGTGAACTTCGTAGTGCCGAAGTAAATGTGGTTCAGGCGTGCCAGTTCGGCGGCGTCAGCAGGCGAAGCGCCGAGTGCGCGTAAACGTTTCTCGCCTCCTACCGCCAGCTCCACCAAAGAAATCCCCGAGTTGCGGTAGGAGAAATAGGTCTCTAAATCCCCCATGACCCAGAACACTAAAGCACCCTGACCACCCCCGCAACCGGAGAGAGAATCGTTAAAGCTTGATCATCGACTCCCAGCCGAAGGGGATCTCATCTGAGTCGACAATCTTGCGGCCGAACGGGAAGCAGGTCACCGGGATCATCTTTAGGTTGGCCCAGGCAACCGGAAGACCCACGATGGTCACGGCCTGGGCCGCTGCGGTGGTCACGTGGCCGATGGCTAGCCACAGGCCAGCGACCAGGAACCAGACAACGTTGGAGAACCGCGACATGCCACCAGTCCCCTTGATCGGCTGAATGACGGAGCGTCCGAAAGGCCACAGCGCGAAGTTGGCCATGCGCATCGAGGCCACGCCTGCGGGGATGGTCACGATGGGGATGCACGCCAGGATTCCAAGAAGGAAGTAGCCTAGGGCGAGGACAAGGCCACCAGTTGCCAACCAGATGATGTTAAAAATGATCTTCATACATCCCAGCCTAGCGGCGCGGCTGGCAGTGTGGGCACCACCAGATCACACGCTCCAACTCGCTCTCGTCACCGCCGGCGTCCACGCCACCCAGCGTGGATTTCTCAATGAGAGTGCCGCAGCGCCGGCAGCGCTGACGGTTGCGGCCAAAGACATACGTGGTCTCCCCCGCCCGCTTCACACCGGTGGTGACACGCACCGGCGAGTCCCGGTTAGCCCAGATGAGGCGGCGGGAGAGGGTGAGGATCTGGGGGACGTCGACAAGCGCTACCGGCGTCGCTGGATGAACGCCGGCCAAGAAACAGATTTCGGCGCGGTACTCGTTGCCCAAGCCCGCCACGTTGCGCTGGTCCAAGAGGGCCGCACCGATGCTGCGCTCCGTGCGGGTCTCGATGCGGCGCACGGCCTCCTCGAAGCCTCCTTCTTCCCATTCTGGCGCGAGGATGTCGGGGCCAAGGTGCGCCATGCGCTGCTCAAATTCGCGCGTGGGAAACACTCCCACGTGCCCCAGCCAGTGCCCTACCAGCTCGATATCACGCGGGGCGTTCTCCATCTGTAGCACTACGCGCGCGCTGTGGCCGGGCTTGCGCCAGCGGTCACCGGCGTAGTGGATGGCCCACGTGCCCTCCATCTTGAGGTGCGTATGCAGGATCAGCTCGCCGCCGAAGTCCATGAAGAGGTGCTTGCCATAGGGCCAGACTTCCTCGCACACCAGCCCGTCGAAACGCACGGTGGCATAGCGCGGCACGCGCAGGGAGGAGGAGGTCACGCGCCGGCCTTCCATAAACTGCAGCCGGTTCGACAACTGCAGTACAGAATCGCCCTCTGGCACAGTAGAACCTCCTCACCGAACGGGTGCCTACTCTACCGGCGCATCCTTTCCCGCACCGAATGCCAGCGCGCCCGGCTCCCACGGGGTAACCACGTGCTGCCGGCCTAGGTCTTCGATCCTCTTCACACCGAGCAGCTGCAGGGTGTTTTTAAACTCCTCCGCCAGCAGCTCAATGACGCGGTCGACGCCTTCCTTGCCGCCGGCCATCAGCCCGTAAAGGTAGGCGCGGCCGATGAGGACGAAGTCCGCCCCGAGCGCCAGCGCAATGGCGATATCGACGCCGGACATGATGCCGGAGTCGTAGATGATCTCCACGTCCGGGCCCACCTCGGTGCGCACGGCCTCCAAGGCTTGCAGGGTGTTGACCACGCGGTCGAGCTGGCGCCCGCCATGGGAGGACACCACGATGCCGTCGGCGCCGAGGTCGATGACCTTGCGGGCGTCCTCGGGGTTGACGATTCCCTTGACAAAGAGCTTGCCCTGCCAGGACTCGCGGATCCACGCCAGATCCTCGAAGTTGAGGCCCGGGTCGAACATGGTGTTGACCAGCTCGCCCAGGGTGCCGGTGGTCGAGGTCAGGGAGGCAAAAGTAACCGGGTCCGTGGTGAGGAAGTTGAACCACCACTCCGGGCGCCAGGCGGCGTCGAAGACGGTGCCTGCGGTCAGGCGAGGTGGGATGCGCATGCCGTTGCGAGTATCGCGCAGCCGCTGGCCGGCCACGGGCGTGTCCACGGTGACCACCAGGGTGTCATAGCCGTTGGCCGCCGCGCGTTCGATGAGCTCTTGGCAGGCGGAGTGGTCCTTCCACAGGTAGAGCTGGAACCAGCGGCGGCCGCTATTGCCTTGCGACGCCGCGACCTCCTCCACCGAGCGCGTGCCCATCGTGGAGAGCGTAAACGGGATGCCTGCGTCGCGGGCGGCTTGGGAACCGGCGTCCTCGCCTTCGGCGTGCATGAAGCGGGTAAAGCCGGTCGGCGCAATGCCGAAGGGCAGGGCCGCGGGCTCGCCGGCAATCTCGGTGCTTAAGGAAATGTCGTGTGCGCCGTTGAGCACGTTCGGCATGAGGCGCACGTCGCGGAAGAAATCGCGGGATTCGCGGTAGCTGACCTCGTCGCGGGCTGCGCCGTCAACGTAGTCGAAGGCGGCCTTGGGTGTGCGACGCTTGGCAATCTTGCGCAGATCCCACACATCAGCAGCCTCCGCCAGGCGGGCTACCCGGCGGTCGAGGTTGGGTGCTTCGAACCGCATGAGGTTCTTCAGCTCGGACACGTTAGGCAATTGGCGCTTCAGCCGCATGGCGACAAGACTCCTTTTCTATCGGACTATCAGCTTCTGAGGTTAGACCTAGGAAATGCGCGAAGCCGAAAAGCTGCGGATTAAGATTCAGCGCCGGCGGCGGCGCGGGCGGAAGCCACCCGGGCTCCCCGGTGTATCGGGCGCACCCGGGTCCCCCAAGTCCTCAGAAGCTCCGTTCTCCGGATCATCGAAGGACAGTTCCTCCATCGCCTCGACGGCGCGACGCCCACCGCGACGTGCGGGACGGTAAGGTTCGGCGGAGCGCGCGGCTTCTCCAGAGTGGCCGTGCTGTCCTGCACGGCCGGAAGAGGCGGTGTGGGCAGATCCAGTAATCCGCACGCCCTTCGGGGTCAGTGCCGCCCCCAGTGCGCGCAGCTCACCGCCCAGCTTCGACTCGAAGATGGGCCGCCCGTTTGCCTTCTCGATGACCAGCTTGCTCAAGCGTCCGGCGGCCACCAGCTCGTTGAGGCCCGCGAGAACTGCGGCAAGTACCTCGGTGCGCTCGATACCCTCGGGCAGAGCGTTAAAGAACGTCGTCAGCGTCTTCCCGCCGCGGGTTAAGTGCGCCACCGGCAGGCCATCCATGAGCACCACCAAGGCACCCGCGGCGCGGGTGGGGCGGGCCGCGGATTCGCCGACATCAGTTGGCGGCCAGGGCAGCGCCGCGCCATAAGGGTTGGCGGGGTCCGTGGCGGCCAGGACATACGTCTGCGGCTCGCGAGTTCCGGAGGGCCAGCCCGTAACATCGGGGGAATCATCCACCCCGCGCAGGCGATCGATGACCGCAGGCGTGGAGAACTGCGCCGCGCCCAAGCCCTCAATGACGTAGCCGCGCATCGCCTTGCCGGATTCCTCGAAGCCGGAGAGCACCTTGTAGGCCAAGGCGAAGCCGCCGAGGACATCCTCGGCCACCACAGACCCGCGGGTAAGCACGCCGTAGCGGTCCAGCCAGGCCTCGCCGTGCGCGATGGAACGCGAGGTTGCGTCCGTAGCAGCTGGAACGGAGAGCGACCAGCGTCCCACCACGTCCGGTGCGGTCGGTGTACCGGAAGCATTGTGTGCTTGCGCAAAGGACGTGCGCCCCATGCGCAGGCGCGAGCGCGTTGGCCGACGCCGCGCGCGATGCGCCGCACGCCCGGCGCGCCCACCTGCGGCCAGGTGGGCCCGGATAGGAGCGAAGGAATCGGGGCTGACCAGACCTGCTTCCACCAAGCCCCAGAGCGCCTCCCGGACCTCCTCGGGTGTGCCGCTGAGCTGCGGTTGAATATCGGAGATGAGGTAGCTGCCGCCGCCCTGCAGGGCCTCGAGCAACTGGGTCTGCAGCAGGGACACGCCCGCTTCCTCCGCAGAGACCTGCGGGGCGAGCTGTGCGGCATAATCCACCGGCAGCAGCATGATCCACGGGTCGTTGAAGCCGGCCTTGCCCGCGCCGACGATGAGGACTTCGCCACTGGCGGTGAGTTCATCGAGCATCGTCGGCGAATAATCCCCGACGCGCGCAGGAAGGATGAGGCTCTCCCAGGCCGAGGCCGGCAGGCGCACGCCGGCCAGCTGCTCGATGACGGCGAAGACGCCGTCCACCCCACGCAGCACTGGGCGCCGGCCCACCGCGGCTACCTGCTGCCAGTCCGGCAGGAAGCGCCCGAAGGCCTCGGGAGAAACAGGCTGCGTGGCAGCTCGGGCAGCCGCCAGCGAGCGCGAGCGGATGACCTTGAGCACCTCCGCCGCGCAGTACTCCTGTTCCTCCACGCCTTGCCGGTAGTGCCCCGCCAGGATGGAATCCAGCCCATTCAGCGTCGAGTGCGCCCCCGCGGCTGACAGGCCAAAGGCCTCCTGCACTTCGCGCGCCACAAAGGGCCCGCGCGTGCGCGCCCAGCGGCTAACCAGCTGATCGACGGCATCGGTAATCGTGGCCTGCTGTGCAGGAATACCGGGCGGAACGGGGATGCCGAGACCGTCGCGAAGCAGCGGCGCATCGAGCGCTTGCGCCACGTGCTCGCGGCCGTTGATGCGCACCCGCATAATGCGTGCACCGAGCGCATCGAGTGCGCTGAGTGGCACCGTGGCGTGCGCACCGAATTCCTCGACCGGGATGGGGCCGAGCACGCGCAGCAGGTCCGCGACCTCCTCAGTGGTGCGCGCCTGACGTTCCGGAGTGGTGCGCTGCAGCTGGGCGTGGACTTCGGCGATGATGGAGCCGTCGAGAAGCTCGCGCAGCTCCACCGTGCCCAACAGCTTCGCCAACAGCGCCGAGTCCAATGCCAAGGCCGCTGCGCGCTTTTCCGCTAGGGGCGAGTCCCCCTCGTACATGAACGCGCCGGTGTAGTTGAACAGCAGCGAGGACGCGAAAGGCGAAGGCTGCTCCGTGGTGACCTCCGCGATGCGCACGCGGCGGTGCGCCAGCTCCCGCATGACCTCCGTGAGTGCTGGCAGGTCATAGACATCCTGCACGCATTCGCGCACGGTCTCCAGGATGATGGGGAAAGAGGGGTAGTTGCGGGCGACGTCGAGAAGCTGCTCCGCGCGCTGGCGCTGCTGCCACAAGGGCGCGCGCTTGCCCGGGTTGCGCCGAGGCAGAAGCAGCGCTCGCGCCGCGCACTCCCTAAACCTAGAGGCGAAGAGCGCGGAGTTTCCCACCTGTTCGGTGACGATGTCCGCTATCTCATCGGCGTCGAAAAGAAACAGCGAAGCATCCGGGGCCGCCTCGCCCTGCGGCAAGCGCAGCACAATGCCATCATCGCCCGCCACTGCCTGCGCATCCATCCCGGTGCGCTCCGCCACGCGCTGCCCCACCGCCAGCGCCCACGCCGCATTCACCGGCCGGCCAAACGGGGTGTGCAACAGCACGCGCCAATCCCCCAGCTCGTCCGTGAAGCGCTCCAGCAGAAGTGTCTTCTCATCCGGGATGAGCCCGGTGGCCTCGTTCTGTTCCTGCAGGTAGGCGGCGATATTGCGCCGCGCGTTCTCATCCGCACCGCGCACCACCGACGGATCCGCGAGCGCCTCCCGCCGGAATGCACCCAACGCCTTGCCCAGCTCATAGGGACGCCCAGTTTGGTCACCGTTCCAGAAAGGCAAACGCCCGGTGTGCCCCGGCGCGGGTGTCACCAACACCTGGTCGCGCGTGATCTCCTCCACACGCCAGCTCGTCGCACCGAGGGTGAAGATATCCCCCACCCGGGTTTCATAGACCATTTCCTCATCGAGCTCACCCACGCGGCGCGGCGCGGAACCAGCCTCACCAGTACCCACCAGGAAGACGCCGAACATGCCGCGGTCCGGGATGGTGCCGCCGTTGGTCACCGCCACGCGTTGCGCGCCGGGGCGCGGGGTGAGCACGCCCGTCACGCGGTCATAGACCACCCGGGGTTTGAGCTCCGCAAAATCCGTCGACGGGTACACACCACTGACCAAGTCCAGAACGGAGTCGAAGACCTCGCGTGCTAGGTCCTTATAGGGCCAGGCACGGCGCACGGTGTCATACCAGCTGTCGGCCTCGAGGCCCTCGCTCGTGCTCGCGCTTGCCGACGCCACCACCGCCGCCACCGTCTGCTGTGCCAAGACATCCAACGGGTTGCGCGGTGCGTGCATCTCCTCAATGAGGCCCTCCTCCATGCGGGCGACGGTGAGTGCTGATTGCACGAGGTCCGCGCGGTGCTTGGGATAGAAAGAACCATGAGAGACCGCACCCACGGAGTGCCCGGCGCGACCCACACGCTGCAGACCAGAAGCCACCGAGGGTGGGGATTCCACCTGCACCACCAGCTCCACCGCGCCCATGTCGATGCCCAGCTCCAGGGAGCTCGTGGCCACCACGGCCTTGAGCGTGCCTTCCTTGAGCATCGTCTCCGTCAGCGCGCGCTCGTCCTTGGACACTGAGCCGTGGTGCGCCCGAGCAATCACGGCAGGTGCCTTACCGGCAACATCCACCTGCTTCATCAGCTGGGCCGGGTCGCGCCGGGTGGCTGGGCTCAAGGACTCTGGATCGTGCTCCTGAGCATAGAGCTCGTTGAGCCGGCTGGTAAGCCGCTCGGCGGTGCGGCGCGAATTAACGAAGACGAGGGTGGAGCGCTGCTCCATGATTTCGGCGTAGAGCTCTTCTTCGATGAAGGGCCAGATGGACTTCGCTGTGGGCAGTGCAGAGTCTCCTACCCCGCCCTCTTCCTTGCGTTGCGCGTTTACGCGCAACGCGTCTTGGGGGCCTTGGGTGATGCCAAGGGGGTCGTCGACAGTCGCCTCCCCGATGGGCGAGCCTTGCTCCGGGGTGGGCAGGTCCGACATGTCCTCGACCGGCACGTGGACGTCGAGCTGCCAGCGCTTCTTGGCGGGCGGTGCGATGATGTCGACGGGACGGTCGCCGCCCAAGAAGTTGGCGACAGCACTCAGCGGCCGCACCGTAGCCGACAATCCAATGCGTTGAAACTCCCCGGCGATGAATCCGAGGCGCTCCAAAGTCAACGCCAGGTGCACGCCGCGCTTGGTGCCGGCCAGGGCATGAATCTCATCGATAATGACGGTATCAACCGTCTTCAAAATCCCCGCAGCCTTCGAGGTGAGCATCAAGTAGGCCGATTCCGGCGTGGTGATGAGGATGTCTGGTGGCTTGCGCACCTGGCGGGCACGCTCTGCCTGCGGGGTATCCCCCGAGCGCACGCCAACGGTAATATCCGGCACCTCCAGCCCCAGCCGCTCGGCGGTGCGGGCGATGCCGTTGAGAGGGGCGCGCAGATTATTCTCCACGTCCACGCCCAAGGCCTTCAGCGGTGAGATATACAGCACTCTCACGCCATCATGAGCGCCCTCGCGGGAAGGCTCATTGCTCAGCGGCAGCGCGGTTTGGCCCTCGCGCTCCACCAAAGAATTCAGCGCCCACAAAAAGGCCGCGAGCGTCTTACCAGAGCCGGTTGGTGCCACAACCAGCGCATTCGCACCACCGGAAATCGCCTCCCACGCCTGTTCTTGGACTGGAGTGGGGGCAGCAAAAACGTCCTGGAACCACCCGGCTACCTGCGGGCGGAACTTCGCCAGAACGTTTTTAGACATGCCCTACTGTATCGCGCGCGCTAATCTGGTCACTATGACCGTTGAGATTTCTGATTCCCGTCTAACTAATTCCCTCGCCGCTGGCTGCGGTGAGATCCTCAAAGGCGTGCGCAACGGTGGCCTGCTGCGTGGCTTGGCGCTGGGTGATGCCGGCGATGAAGCCGCTCAGGAATGGATCGCCCGCGTCCTTGAACAGCACCGTCCGAAGGACGGCGTCCTGTCGGAAGAAGCTGCCGATGACTTGAGCCGTCTAAAGAAGGAACGCGTGTGGATCGTTGACCCGCTCGACGGCACCAAGGAGTTCGCTACCGGCCGCCAGGACTGGGCCGTCCACATCGCGCTGGTGGAAAACGGCACCCCCATCCACGCGGCCGTCGGCATGCCGGACATGGGCGTGACTTTTAAGTCCTCCGATGTGCGCGCGGTAACGGGCCCGCTGTCGAAGAAGTTCGTGGTTTCTCGTAATCGTCCGCCGAAGGTAGCGGATTACGTCGCGGAGAAGATGGGCTTTGAGACCGTCGGCGTGGGCTCCGCGGGTGCGAAGGCCATCCACGTGTTGTTGGGTGACTATGACGGATACATCCATGCCGGCGGCCAGTACGAGTGGGACCAGGCCGCCCCGGTGGGCGTGGCTTTGGCCGCGGGCCTGCACTGCTCGCGCCTGGATGGCTCCCCCATCAAGTTCAATAACGAGGACACCTTCATCCCGGATCTTCTGATCTGCCGCCCGGAGCTGGCAGAGGAGATTCTGGAGCACGCCGCCGCCTACGCGGAGGCCAACGGCGGGTACTAACCCCACGCGCGTGGCACGGACGCAAGAGCGCTATCATGGCGACCATGATTGAGACTCCGTACGAGGACCTCCTGCGCCGCGTCCTCGAAGAAGGCGCGCCCAAGGGCGACCGCACTGGCACCGGCACCCTCTCCCTGTTCGGTGCCCAACTTCGCTATAACCTGGCGGAGTCTTTTCCCCTGCTGACCACCAAGAAGGTCTACTTCCACGGCGTGATTGGTGAGCTGCTGTGGTTCCTGCGCGGCGACTCCAACGTAAAGTGGCTGCAGGAGAACAAGGTCCGCATCTGGAACGAGTGGGCCGATGAGGACGGTGAGCTGGGCCCTGTCTACGGCGTGCAGTGGCGCTCCTGGCCCACTCCGGATGGCCGGCACATCGACCAGATCCAGGTCGCCCTGGACACGCTCAAGAACAACCCGGACTCGCGCCGCAACCTGGTCTCCGCGTGGAACGTCTCTGAGCTGGACAAGATGGCGCTCATGCCCTGCCATCTGCTTTTCCAGCTCTATGTCGCTGACGGCAAGCTCTCCATGCAGGTCTACCAGCGCTCGGCAGACATGTTCTTGGGAGTGCCCTTCAACTTGGCTTCCTATGCCGCGCTGACCCACATGTTTGCCCAGCAAGCAGGTTTAGAGGTAGGCGAGCTCATCTGGACCGGCGGAGATTGCCACATCTACAACGACCACATCGAGCAGGTTAAGGAGCAGCTCTCCCGCGAGCCCCGCGAGTACCCGCAGCTCAAGCTCCACAAGTCTGAGAGCCTCTTTGACTATGACTTCAAGGATTTTGAGGTCATCGGCTACGACCCCCACCCCACCATCAAGGCACAGGTGTCGGTCTAATGCTGGGCGCAATCTGGGCCCAGTCCCTCGACGGGGTCATCGGTGACGGCGTGGTCATGCCTTGGCACGTGCCGGAGGACCTGAAGCACTTCAAAGAAGTGACCATGGGCGCGCCTGTCATCATGGGCCGCAAGACGTGGGAATCCCTCAACCCCAAGTTCCGCCCACTTCCGGGCCGGGACAACATCGTGCTGTCCAGCCATGAACCCGGCGAGTGGTCTGCGGGCGCCACCGTGGTGGATAACCTCGATGCCGCGCTTGATGCCACGCCTGGCGACGCCTGGATTATCGGCGGCGGCCAACTCTACAACTCCGCTCTCGACCGCGTGGACACCATAGAGCTCACCCTCATGGGTGTGCAGGTCGGCGATGCCTACGGCGACGATGCCGTGCACGCCCCCTCCGTACCGGATGAGTTCAGCTTGTCTGCCGATAGCGACTGGCTGACCTCACAGTCCGGACACCTCACCATCCCCGGCCAGCCGCCTAGCGAGCTGCCGATGAAATACCGTTTCCTCACCTACGACAGAAAGGCTGCTGCCTAATGAGCACTAACGTTGCCGCTCCCGAAACCACTGAGCACGTCACCATCTTCTTTGCCGACTGGTGCCCGTTCTGCCAGCGCCTCATTTCCGCACTCAACCGCACGGAGACCCCGCACGCGCTTGTCGACGCCGAAGCCGAAGGCACCGAAGACATCAACGCGTGGATTGAGTCCGTCAACGACGGCAACCGCATCGTGCCCACCGTCCTCTACTCCGACGGCACCCACGCCACCAATCCCGCTGCTAGCGAGGTCCGCGCCAAGTACGCGGAGCTGGCCAGCGAATAAGCCCCCCCCCCCCCCCCC
>NZ_KV814385.1:0-36803 GCF_001813925.1 Corynebacterium sp. HMSC072D12 | reverse complement strand
AAGCCCCCCCCCCCCCCGCAGCCAGCGCGACCAAAGGCCACGCGTTTACCGCCGCCCTAAGCAGGGCTGCTAGTCTTACCTAGGTGCGCAACGCACCCCCTGCCCCAGTAGCTCAGGGGATAGAGCACGGCTCTCCTAAAGCCGGTGTCGGAGGTTCGAATCCTCTCTGGGGCACGCTGTGAAGTCTCGAGACATCGTTCCGGTCGGTGTCTCGAAATTTTTTGTTTTTAGTTGCCCCGTTGGGGTTGAGTTCGTTGTCTTTCTTGTTGTAATAGATCTTTTCCTCGGTGCGTGTGTAGGCGGCGATTTGTGCCCCGGTGGCGGTTATTTTGATGTCGACGTGGTTGTCGACGCAGACCATGGTGATGGGTTCTCCGCCCCATCGGCGTCCGATGTAGAGGCGGCGTAGTTTGTCGCCCCATCGCAGTGCTGTCTTGCCGTTCGTGCCTACTTTGTCGGTGCGTAGTCGGTAGTCGTGCTCTGGTTTGATGTCCGCTTATCTGCATTCGCCCCCATTAAGGGTGAACCTTCAGATCAATACTAGAAATAGTTTATAAACAGTATTATATGTATTAGGCAAGCCTTACCTTGCCTGATTTTCATGAATCGAGGTTTACTATGACCAAACAGTCCTCTACGCCCGCACGGAGTACAAGCTCATCCAGTGGGTCGACGGCACGTTTAAACACCAGAGATCTCATCAACGCTGGCATCTTTGCTGCACTTTACTTTGTAATCACCTTTATAAGCGGAATGATTGGATTCGCAGGACCACAATTCATGTTTATTGGATGGTTTATCGCGGCAATCGCAAACGGAATCGTGCTAGCGCTTTATGCCGTCCGCACGTCCAAAATGGGTGCTTTCACCCTCGTCGGTGGTATTAACGGATTAGCATTCATGCTCACCGGACACTACTTCTGGACCTTGCTGGGAAGCATAATTCTTGGGTTTATCGCAGATTTGATTATTACAAAAAGCCACCTCAGTATTGCCAAGTCCTTCCCTATTGCCTACGGCATCTTCTGTGTCTGGATTTCTTTGCCTTTTATCCCGCTAATTCTGGATACGGACTCATACTACGTCGATATCGCAGACCAAATGGGTCAAGAATACGCCGATGCTATGTCGGATATCTTCCAGCCATGGACCATTGGAGTACTGGCCATTTGTGCGCTCATCGTCGGCTTTATCGGAGGAAAGGTCGGAGTTCGCGTCAGCCGCAAACACTTTGAAAGCGCTGGTCTCCTGTGAGCCTGCAAAAACAGGGCGTGCTTCGTCGATCTTCGATCGATCCACGGACCGTGCTGCTTTCTGTTCTAGTAATCAATGCGGTAGCTCTCAGCCACGGCCACCTACCGACACTGCTGATTTCTATCGCCTTCAGCTCCATCGCACTAGCTACAGTAAAGCCACACTATGGTCTTATTTGCCTGTTCGCTTTTGCATTATCCTATCTAGGGTATTGGGGCCTATTACAGCTTCCTGGCTCCACATTTTTCGCTTTTTCAGCGGCAATTTTTTCGTGGCTAAGCCGTTTTGTCATCAGCATGTCCATCGGCGCATTCGGCTTGCTCACTCTCACACCATCCACGTTGACCTCAGCACTGCGGGACCTGCGTTTACCAGGCTGGGCCACCATTCCACCGGCGGTTTTCCTGCGCGTTTTGCCGATAATCGTGGCAGAAGCCAAAGCGATCCGCGATGCCATGGTCCTTCGGGGTCTCCAGCCTGGAGTAAAAAGCTGGATCACACAGCCCACACAATCGTCCGCGATGCTGATCATCCCCCTATTAGGCGCCGTCGTCCGCGCTGGTGATGAGCTCGCTGCCTCTGCTCTTGTCCGCGGATTGGGAGGCCCCACACGCCCAACCACCACCGCCGATCTTTCCTTCAAGCTTGTCGATGCAACTGCACTAGCTGGGTTGGGCCTCATTGTTGCCTCTGTCTGGCTCCCCACGGAGGTCCACTTATGAACGAACGCAGTATCGCAACCAGTGTAAACGCCCACAACGCTTCTTTTACATATCCATTGGGCGCTCGGCCAGGCATTCAAGGTGTATCTGATGTGTCTTTTTCTGTCTCTCCAGGACAGTGTCTACTGATTACCGGTGATTCCGGATCGGGAAAGTCCACGGTACTCAAGTTGATCAACGGACTCATCCCCCATTTCAATCCAGGAGAGCTACTAGGCGCCATCACTATTATAAAGGATGACCAGGCTTTTAACCCTGCGGAAGAACCGCTGTCCCGAGCCATCGAGTTCAGCGCCTCAGTATTCCAGAATCCAAGGACACAATTTTTCACTGAAAGCGTCAATGCAGAATTGGCCTTCGGGCTAGAAAACCTTGGTGTGGATCCCACAGAAATTGAGTCGAGGATTCAATCAGCGGTCGAGCTACTAGGCATTAACGATCTTCGGGGCCGGCGATTCAAAGAATTATCCGGTGGACAGTTACAAAACGTGGCATGCGCATGCGCGCTTGTGTCCCCGGGCAGTCTCGTGCTTCTCGATGAACCCACGTCCAATCTCTCCATGGAAAGCATCGATATTCTTGCACGCGCGCTACACCGCTTGAAGGAATTAGGCACAACGATCATTATCGCTGATCACCGCCTCTTTTTCTTAAAAGATATCGCTGACCAAGTTATTTACTTGACTCAGGGAAAAATAACGCGGAGTTTCCACGCTCAGGAGTTTTATGCCTTAGACGAACCCGAACGCAAACAATTGGGGCTACGCAGCTTACACCACGTTCCCCTGCCCGCGAGCGTGCCGGTACCACCCACGCTCGAAAACGCCGATCCCCAGCGGAGCGGACTCGAGTTAAGCAACATCTGTTTTTCTTATGGCACGCATGAGGTGCTAAACATTGACCACGTATTTTTCCCCAGCGGCGAAGTCACCGCCTTAATCGGGCCCAACGGCGCTGGAAAAACCACCCTCGCCAGGATCATTTGTGGTCTTGCTTCTCCCAAACGCGGCGGTAGTCTTCGTTTGAACAGCAAACGAGTAGGAGCGGCTGCCCGCAGACGTACCGCGTACATGGTGATGCAAGATGTTGGCCGCCAGTTATTCGCAGCCACCACCGAAGAAGAAGTAACGCTCGGACTGGCAAAGAAGAAGCGGGACCATATCGATGTCAATGAGATTCTCCATCGCCTCGATCTGGCAGGAATGGCCCAACGGCATCCGCAGTCTCTGTCCGGTGGGCAACGGCAACGCTTAGCCATAGCTTCAGCCCAAGCCAAGCAAGCAGAGGTCTACATCTTCGATGAACCTACCTCTGGCGTGGGCTGGCGCCAACTGCAATCCATCTCTGCGCTCCTTCGATCTCTTGCAGCAAGCGGAGCAGTGGTCATCGTCATCACCCATGACCACGAATTCATCCAAGAATCAGTCACCAGAATCATCGATATGACTGACATCAACAAGAATTGAGAAAGTAATGTCTGAAGTAAAACAAAGTTCCACAGAATCAAGCGGAACCCACGCACCAGAATCACACGGTGCGTCACCGGAAGAAGAGGCTCGCGCAAAACTAAAAGCCGGGCAGGTCGCTCTAAAAAAGCTACTGGCCCCAGTGCAAACAACCATCTACTTCGCACAGTTTCTCTCGCTTATATCCTCGGTACTGGCCGTAGCACCCTACGTCGCGTTGGTGGCACTGGGAAATGCTCTAATCGACGGCAATACTGATGACGTCGCGTCCATTGTGAAATGGCTACTTGCTGCATTTTTGGGACAGCTATTCTTCTATTTCCTTGCCCTTGCGATCACCCACTTCGCTGATGCAAAGCTGGTGGGGATTAACCGGCGCCGAATTATTACCGCTATTGCGAAAGCACCACTCTCGTGGTTTAGCCAGACTAATTCCGGCAAAGTCCGCAAAGCCGTCGAGGACGATACGTTAACTCTGCACACCCTGACAGCCCATGCTCCTGTAGAGAAGGTCGCCGCGATCTTTACGCCCCTCGCGCTTCTGGTTTATGCCTTTATCTTGGATTGGCGCCTTGGTCTACTTTCTATTGCCACTGTGCCCATTTTCCTAGCAATCCAAGCGTATTCAATGAAAGATATGGGCACAAAAACTGCGGAAATGGATAATTATCTGGGTGAGGTCTCTGCGACTGCGGTGGAGTTCTCCGAAGGTATTTCCGTCGTCAAGGCTTTCGGCACCGTTGGCAAAGCCCACGCTCGATATCGCGAAGCTGCCCAAAAATTCGCGGAATTCTATTACGAGTGGGTACGTCCGCTTCTGCGTGTTTCCGCAATCTCAGAGTCTGTGGTGGCGGTTCCTGTCCTCATCCTTATCAATGTAGGAGCCGGTTCCCTGCTGATAGCTGGTGGCTATGTCACGGTCGCTGAAGTCATCGCAACAACGTTAATTGCGCTGGTGATACCGGGCACGATTCAAACCGTCGGCCAAATGATGTGGTCTTACCAGCTCGCTGGCAATGCGGCGTTGCGCCTTGATGAAGTCATGACAATTTCCCATGTGAAAGAAGGCCAAAAGAGCCTCGATGCCAGTAGTCAAGACATGGAGGTGGAGTTCCATAAGGTCAGCTTTAGCTACGCCCCAGACAAACCAGTCCTCCAAGACTTTTCTGCGCAACTAAATGCAGGCACTGTCACGGCATTGATTGGCCCCTCCGGGTCTGGCAAATCCACAGCAGCAACGATGCTGGCGCGTTTCCAGGATCCAGATTCGGGCACAATCACTATCAACAACGTGGATATCCGTGATCTCACTTTCGACAGTTTGTACCGCATTGTGGCTTTCGTCTTACAAGATCCTCACTTACTGCGTATGAGTATTCGGGAAAACATTCGCCTTGCACGCCCAGAAGCCCGCGATGAAGAGATCTGGCAAGCCGCAGAGGCTGCGCACATAGCTGCTGATATTCGCGCTTTACCGGCTGGGCTCGACACCGTTGTTGGTGAAGACACCTCTTTATCCGGTGGACAACAGCAACGCATTTCTATTGCCCGGGCAATCATTACCAATGCCCCAATCTTGATCCTGGATGAAGCTACTGCGGCAACTGATCCTGACTGCGAAGCAGAAATTCAAGCAGCTCTAGCCACACTCGTCAGAGGCAAGACCGTCTTAGTCATCGCCCACAAGCCGGAGTCCATCCAAGGAGCAGACCAAATAATCTGCCTCAAGCCTATGAAGGATAATTCTCATGTCTAATGCCACTACGCCTGTTAGTTCGCGTCTTCGTGATCCGCTACTCACTCGCAGTGTCAAAAAGCTGCAAAGTCCTGTAGGCCATAAGCTCAATAAAAGGTATGCTTGTCTATCGCTTATCGTTGGCGTGCTTGATGGCCTCGCCGTTCTCACGCTCGTGCCACTTACAAAGGCACTCGATGGGGATACGACGATCGCACCATGGATGTGGACGCTTTTGGCAATTGCGCTCGTAGCTTTTGCGCTACGATTTTTCGCAACCCTGGCCTCTTACCACACGGCCTTGGATTTCATCCGAGCCGCGCACACGACTGTGGGCGATAAATTAGCAACGCTACCGCTCGGCTGGTTCGTACCGGCTAATACCGGCGGCCTATCTCGCCTCGTTTCAGATCGCTTTATGGTGGCGTCCGAGACCATTGCGCATGTTCAAGGAACGATATACCGCGATAGCGCGGCACTTGTCACCTTGTTAGTAGGAGCGTGTTTCTGGAACCCGAAGCTGGGCTTGGTCCTTCTTATCATCGCACCATTGGCGCTCGTGGTGATGCAGTTGGCTGCATGGATTCGTGAGAAAGCATCGAACCGCGCACTGGGGCCGAGTAAAGAGCTCTCCCAGCGCATCGTAGAATTTGCTAACCGTCAACCAGCCCTGCGCGCGGCAGGACAATCACAAGTTTTTGCGCCACTAGAGCAAGCGCTAGAAATCGACCATAAAGCACGAATACGCGAGCTATGGGTATCCACATTAGCTTTGCTACTCAACGGCATAGTAGTGCAGATCTTCATTGTGGCTCTCATTATGGCCTCCGCGGATCTTGCCGTTGAAGGCGCCCTATCGCCACTAGAAACAATTGCGATCATCGGAATCAGCTTGAGGTTTACCCGCACGCTTGAGCAGCTGGGTTCTTCTTTCGTCGGTTTAGATGCCGGCCGTATCGCGCTTGCAGAAACTGAGCTCATCACCGATGCTCCTTCCCTGCCAGAACCCACTACTCCGCGCCTAGGCGATGGTTCGGGAAATGTAGAGCTGCTTAATGTCACGTTTGGATACGGCGATACACCAGTATTGGTAGATGTCACTTTCCATGCTCGACCAGGCACCGTTACCGCCATTGTCGGTCCTTCTGGCTCCGGAAAGACCACAATTGCGCGCCTTATTTCGCGATTCTGGGATGTAGATTCCGGGGCGGTGATGGTTGACGGCGTAGATATCCGCGAGCTTGGAACCGAACAGTTAATGTCCAGGCTGTCCATGGTCTTTCAGGACGTTTACCTCTTCGACGACTCGTTAATCGCTAATATCCGCGTTGGTCGTCCCGACGCCTCCGATGAGGAAGTCTTCCGCGCAGCTGATCTTTCAGGCGTGACTTCTATTGCCAACCGCCTAGGGTGGCATACTCCTGTTGGTGAAGGCGGTCGGCTTCTATCCGGTGGTGAACGCCAGCGCGTATCTGTAGCTCGCGCGCTTCTCAAGCAAGCGCCGATTGTACTCTTTGATGAGGCTACCTCCGCACTCGATGCAGAAAATGAGGCAAACATTCTTGCTGCGATGGACGAGCTACGGGAGCAATCTACTTTTATTGTCATCGCCCATAAGCTGGATACAATCAAATCTGCTGATCAAATCGTAGTCTTGGATGAACACGGGCAAGTCAGCCAGCTGGGCACGCATTCTGAGCTTTCCGATGTCCCCGGTATCTACCGTCACTTCTGGCAGCAACGCAAAGCAGCACGCGGGTGGAAAATCAGTTCGGGACGCGATTAACGCGGGCACCGAGATCGGCGTTGTTTGCGGGGGCACCCTTCTCCCCCGCAGCACGGAGCACCCTAAGTGCACCGACAAAGCTCAGAGCGAAGAATGCGGTAGCGGCTACGAGCGACCACTGCGCGGCGTTGGCCATGCCTTCGCCAGTTTGTTGTTCATGATCGTTCTCCTTAATCTTCAGTTCCTTGCGCACGGGCAAGCACATGCTGCCCTAGCGATTTCAGGCCCACGAAGCACTGTGAAGCCGAATCAGTCAAGCGACCTTTCTAACAAATAGAGGCCGCTGCGAAACGTGCCAACACAATAGAAAACCCCCGCCTCAATGTGAGTCGGGGGACGGAGGTTCGTGGGCTGAGCGCTAGTTCAGGCCCGGAATCTTCGGCAGCGGAGGCTGCGGGATGTTCAGGCCAAAGACGCGGTTGATGGTGGGGATGAGGCCATAGGCCGCGCCGCCGAGGACTGCGATGACAGCGACGATGGGCAGGATGACCTTCGCACCACGGCTGGAGCCGGCGAAGAAGGCCTGGCCCATGTCGTCGATGGAAGGTTCATTCGTGTCGGTTGGATCCGTCGGCTGGGACGGCGTGTTGTCGTCCTCGGACGGGTCCTTCTGGACGGCCGGGCGGGCGGTGAGCCACTCGTCGGAGTCCAGAACGCCCTGGGTCAGGCGGGTCTCACCAATCCAGCCGTACCACGGGTCCTGCGGCTTGCGGTTATCAAAGCCAGCGCCCATGACCCACTGCAGGTCGCGCGGGAGGAGGCCCTCGGCACCCTTGGCGTTGCGCAGGATCGGTGCACCGTTGATGAACATCTCCACGGTGTCGGAATCCGGCTTGTTCACCACGGCGATGTGCATCCACTCATCGGTGGGCACCTCGTGGGACCAGACAGTCGAACCTTCGCCTTCCTTCGGTTCCGCCCACCAGCGCAGCTCACGGAGGTTAGAAATGCCGAACATGACGGTGGGGTCGGTGTCCTCGGAGCCGTCGACAAGCTCAGCGATGCTGGAGTCGCGGGAGAGCGCACTGCCCCAGCCGTGCTCAGAGCCGTTGAAATCCTTCGGGATCTTCACGAAGGACTCGAAGGTGTAGCCCGCGGAGGTATCGACCTTGTTGATCTCAGCGCCTTCCTTGGAACGGAACTCCGCCATCGCGGCCTTGCCGGCTGGGTCGGACCAGTAGAGGGAGCCAGAATCAGAGGACAGCGGGTGGTGGTCCTTGGTGTAGGTGATGCGCTCGCCCGTGTTGGAAGGACCACCCTCGCGAACGAGGTCGCCGGCACCGTCGGCGCCGAAGGCATCCGGAATGATGGCGCCTTCGGTGGCCACGTCACCGTCGGCAAGCTGCTTGCCTTCCTTATCCTTGGTCTGGCCCGGGCGCCAGTGGAAGACGGTCTTGTCGGATTTCACGAAGTCGTTCGGCCCCTCCGGAAGCTGATCCTTCGGGATGGTGTACGGGGTGTAGCCTTCCTCAGCGATGTCGCGGGCCTTCTGGCCAAGGTCCGGGTCATTCTCATCGCCGATGGACCAGTCTGGGGCGAAGTCAGCGAAGCGCTCCTTGAAGTTGAGCGTCACGTGGTAGCTATCGCCCTTGCCATCGAGGATGAGCTTGTCGAACTGCGTGAGCTCCTTTGCCGGCTTCTGCGCGACCCACGGGGACAGGGCGGTCATCTCCAGCTCGTTGCCGGACAGGTCGAACTCAAGCACGCCGAGCAGGCCGTTACCGCCCTGGTATGCCATCTGGTAGTCCTGCAGGATACCAATGACATCGTGGCCAGCATCGTTCTTATCCACGCGGTAGCCCGCGCCGTGGTGGTGGCCGCCCATGGTGAGGAAGATCTGGTCATTCTTCTTGATGAACTTGTCCCACAGGCCCTCGCCGTAGTCCTCAGAGTAGAAGACTTCACCGGCACCATCAATGTTGAGCACCTCGTGGCTGGTGAGGATGACCGGCAGGTCCGGGTGGGCATCGAGAACACCCTGGGCCCAGTCCAGGGCCTCATCGTCCGCGCGCCAGGCCAGCGCCAAGACCAGGTACTTCTGGCCTTCTGCTTCAAAAATGTGGTACTCGGAATCATTGTTGACCGCAGTGTGGCGCTCTCGGAAGGTCTCCGGGTTAGCGTTCTTGGCGCGCTCGGCGCTGAAGTAGTCGTTGTACGGGTGCGCTGACTTATCCTCAATCATGTCGTGGTTGCCCGGCAGGATGGAGTAGTTCAGGTCGGAACCGTCGAGGACCTTCATGGCCTCATCGGCGACCTTCCACTCCCCCTCGACATCCGCTTGGTCCACCACGTCACCGAGGTGGGTAGCGAAGTCCATGTTGAGCGCCTGCTGGTTCTTCACCAGCCACTCGACCTGCGCCTTAAAAGGTTCACTGCCGTAGCGCGCCTGGGCCAGGTTGCCGGTCTCCGGAGTGGAGTACCGGGAGTAGAACTGGGTATCCGGCAGCACGCCGATGGTGAAGCGAGAGCCCAGACCTGGTGCCGACTCATCAGCAGAAGCAGGGGCAACGAGGAACGTACCGGCCACCGAGGCGGTGACCACGGTGCCGAGCAGGCGGCGAGAAGTCATAGATTTTCCAATCACAGTGAATAAAGCCAAAAGAGACATAAGAAAGTTATTCTCCACAGCTTGCGCTCACGTAACTACTGCGTGAACGCACGTTTAAATGATTACTCGCCGCTAGGATGAACGCTCATGAGCAACATCACGAAGAAGTATGACGTCGACGTCACCCGCGTAGATACCGGCCACTACCGCGCCACGAATGCTGCAGGGGCCAGCCTCGAGTTTGGCCAGGGCGAGGGACTGTTGAGCCCGGTGGAGCTGTTGCTCGCTGCCGTGGCGGGCTGCTCGGCCGTCGACGTCGACGTGGTCACCTCCCGACGCACGGAGCCGGAGCTTTTCGACGTCCACGTGGAAGGCACCCGCGTCAACGAGGACGGCGCCTCAAGGCTGAGCGACGTCGACGTGGAATTCTCCCTCCGCTTCCCTGATACCGACGCCGGCCGCCAAGCCCAGTCCATGGTGGATCGCCTCGTGCGCATCTCCCACGACAAGGACTGCACCGTGTCCCGCACGGTAGAAAACCCCACCAACGTCACGTTCCGCACGACCCAGCCCTAAGGCTGCACGCCTTAAGCGCCTGTGGGGCGCTTTAAGCGAAAGGGTTATCGTCGCGCGAGGGGTTCTCCTCCCACGATTCGGCGAAGGGGTTGTCCATGGTTTCCTGCATAGTGTGGGAGTCATCCCCGAAGGGGTTGCGCCCAGCATCGCTGCGAAGGCGGCAGTAGCGCTCCAGGTCCGCCTGTGCCATATAGCCCAGCTCTTCGCCGTCCACCACGAGCCAGGGAAGCGGGTTCGGATCCACCATGCGGCGCGGCTGCCCTTGGTGTGGCGAGGACAACATGGTGCGGATATCCGTCCGCGCTTGGTCTAGTTCCCCGAGGTCTTTCGGGCTCATTGAGGTTTTTATGGTCTTGCCGCCGCCGGTTCCAACCACCTCTGCCTTGAGCATGCTAAAAGAAAAGACTCCTGAAGGAATCGAGGGATTGCGCATGTCCACCTTGTCGAAGGCAAGGACATCGTCATCGTCAAAAACCAGAATGAGCCCTTGCGGGGTGATATACACCCAGGCCTCGTGCTGCATGTCAACGTCTACCCGGTAAAACCCGATGATCGGCTCGTCCGGCTCCAACAAACCATAGGCGTTGAGTTGCATCGTTCCCACGCCACCGCACTGCGCAAAGCCGTGATCCCACAGGTATTTCACCTGCCCTTGCAGCAACACTTCCCACAAGCCACGAATGAAGTCAGACAGGAGAGCCCCGTATTTATTGGCTAGCGGCTTGTGGATGCGCAAGTAGCCCGAGCGGATCTCAAACACGATTGGGTACGTCAGGGGCAGTGATTCGACGAAGGCCTCATCGATGTGCAGGCGGTCATTATTCGCCTCGATGAATTCTTCCGCGGGGAAAAGATGCTCCACCACGAGGGTGTTTCCTTCTTCACGGGTATCGAGGATCCACTGAGAGTTCCGACGGCAGTTCTCGATGTAGCCCTGAAGCGCCGCTTGCACCTCAGCATCGCTGAACTGCTGGTGGTTCAGCCGGAACACGCTGTCGCCCTGAATGAAACGCATTCTCAGCTCTTCAGTCATACTTATTCCTCCGTCTTTGGGTGCTCAGTGGTGAAATTTTAGACCATTGTGACTAAAGTTATCCCAGATACTTTCTTTGCGTTCGCCTTCATCGTCGCACTCAGCCCTCTAGGAGAACTCCACTATGTCTCTGTCCCGCCGTTCACTTATCAAAGCTGGCGCTCTCGCGCTGACCGCCGGCGCCATAGGCAGCCAAGCACCTGCCGCCCTCGCTGTGGGCCCAGCTGTGGGCACCATCATTGACTTCTCAGCCGGTGTCCCTTCTGCGCGCGCGATCAAGGCCGCAGGCCACCTTGGCGCCATCCGCTATGTTTCCCAGCGTCGCCCCGGCGCCGACTGGATGAAGGGCAAGCCGGTCACGCTGGCGGAGACGAAGGCCAACGCTGCTGCCGGTCTGAAGACCGCCTCCATCTACCAGTTCGGACGCGCCGACACCGCCGACTGGCTCAACGGCGCTGCGGGCGCTGCGGTCCACGCCCCGCAGGCCATCGCCATCCACAAGGCCGCTGGTGGGCCGACGGGCCGCCCGATCTACATCGCGATCGATGACAACCCCACCCGCGCTCAGTATGAGAACAAAATCCGCCCTTACCTCAAGGCCTTCTCGACGGCGCTGAGCGCCGCTGGCTACCAGACCGGCGTATACGGCAATTACAACGTCATCGACTGGTGCGTCAACGACCGCATTGGCCAGTTCTACTGGATGCACGATTGGGGCTCGGGCGGCAAGATTCACCCGCGCACCACCATCCACCAGAAGGCAAAGAACCAGGCCACCATCGACGGCGTGACCTGCGATATTAACACCGTCTATGCCAATGACTGGGGCCAGTGGACCCCGGGCCAAGGCGCGGTGACGCCGCCCAAGGTCAAGGACATCCCGGCCGTGCCGGACAACGTCTCGCTGCCCAACATCACCCTGCCGGATCCCACTGGTCGAGGCTCCAGTGTGAGCAGTGATGGCATCACCATTGCTGGTTCTTCCATCAGCAATGACCAAGTGCGCGGCGCGGTGGATATCCTCAACACCGTGCGCCAATCCATGGGCTAATAGCCATCCCGGGGCGCGATATTCTAGCGCACCCCGGGGGTCTTCGAGGCCGACGTCTTAGACGTTGGCCGAGAAGACGGTGCAGAGGAAGACGGCTCCGAAGAGGAAGATGTCGCGGCAGCCGATGTCGCTGTCGTGGAGGTCGCAGTGGGCGCAGCGCTGGACGTCGTCAAGCGCGTGGCAACAGCACCAGGATTAGCCAGCGCCTCCTTGTTCAGGTTGTTGCCCTTCACCAGGTTTTTACCGGTGATCTCCTTGCGTACATAAGACGTCAGCTCCTGAGCGCTTCCTTCGATGGACGCAGCCACGACGAAGTTCTCTCCAAAAGACACCGAGGAATGGCGGTCCTTGCTGTCCGACCATCCCCACTTAGAGCCCACGACGTCGCTCAGCTTCGCGGTGCCGTAGTTCTGTTGATATCCGTCGGCCGATACGGCATCGGCGTGTGACATCGCCACCAGCACAGGATGGGTCGGATCATCCTCCATGAGCTGAACAATGAACCTCACAACGTCGTACGTAGAGGTCATGGAATGCCCCCAGTCCTCCCCCGCGGACGTGGACTCCAAGCCATATTCTTTAGCGATGGCATCGATGGATCGCGGATATTTCTCAAAGAGCTGTGCGGCGCTCTCGTCGGAGGAATCAGCAATCATATCCAGCGCTACGTACTTATCCTCAAAGGACCCGCGTTCCAGCACGTAGGTTGCGATGTAGAGCTTAATCAAGCTCAGCGCATAGCGAGGTTGATGCTCGGTGGCTGAGCCCATGTGCATGCCAGTCTCAATGCGGTAATACGTGATGGCCTTGGACTCATCGCCCTTGAGGAACTGACCTACTGAGTCCGGGACAGCGGCCAGCTGCAACTGGCCTTTCCGATGTGTGATGGGGCCAGGTTTGCGTGCGCTGGTCTGCGCTGAACCGCCAGCCGTGGAGTCTTCTTCGTGCGCTGGCGAGCACCCGACTAGAGAGGCTGCTCCGAGTACGCACGCCAGAAGGGCGGCGCCAGCTCGCACTGACGCCGCCCTGTGAGAAGGCTGAGAGTAAAACACGATGTTTGATTCTACTCGCTACCACCTGAAACGGTGTGATTGAGGCGTTTTAGTGATCCACCGGAGCCTCAACACCCACGCCGGTCAGGGAGCGAACCTCCATCTCGGCGGATAGTTCTTCCAGGTTGTCCGGCGGGGTCATGATGGAGACGATCCAGCCGGCGAAGAAGGCCAGCGGGATGGTGACCAAACCCGGGGAGGACAGCGGGAAGATGGACCAGTCGGCGTTCGGGAACATCGAAGTCGGGGTACCGGAGACTGCCGGGGACAGGAAGATGAGCACCAGGCAGGAGATAACTCCGGTGTACATCGACGCCACGGCACCTGCGGTGTTGAATCGACGCCAGTACAGGGAGTACAGGATGGTCGGCAGGTTGGCGGAGGCAGCCACAGCAAAGGCCAGAGACACCAGGAAGGCAACGTTTTGGGTCATGGCCAGAATGCCCAGGATGATGGAGACAATGCCCAGGACGACCACGGTGATCTGGGAAACGCGAACCTGCTCAGCCTCGGTGGACTCACCGTTGCGGATGACGGAGTGGTAGATATCGTGCGCGATGGAAGCCGAAGCAGTGATGGCGAGGCCGGCGACAACAGCCAGAACGGTAGCGAAGGCCACCGCGGAGATGACCGCCATGAAGATGGAGCCACCGATCTCCAACGCCAGCAGCGGGGCCGCGGAGTTCGCACCGCCCGGTGCGGCGAGGATGCGGTCCGGGCCAACGAGGGCGGCAGCGCCGTAGCCCAGAACCAGGGTCATCAGGTAGAAGGCACCGATGATGACGATGGCCCAGGTAACGGAGCGGCGAGCCTCGGTCGCGGTCGGCACCGTGTAGAAGCGCATGAGAACGTGCGGCAGGCCACCAACACCGAGAACGAGGGCAATACCCAGGGAGATGAAGTCGAGTTTCGTGGTGAGGTTCTTGCCGTACTTCAGCCCCGGCTCCATGATCTGGGAAGCCTCGTAGCCGCCTTCCTTGATTGCTTCGGAATTAGCGTGCATATCAATCGCCTGGGTAAACAGGGCGCTGAAGCCGCCCTTCAGCAAGACAAAGGTGAGGATGCACATGATGACCACACCGGTGACCAGGAGCACGGCCTTGATCATCTGCACGTAGGTCGTGCCCTTCATGCCACCGACAAGAACGTAGACGATCATGAGGATGCCCACGATGCCAACGACGACGGCCTGCCACTTGAAGTCGTGAATATTCAGGAGCACGGCCACGAGGGAGCCCGCGCCGGCCATCTGTGCGATGAGGTAGAACAGCGACACGAACAAGGTCGAGATTGCCGCCGCCACGCGCACCGGGCGCTGCTTGAGACGGAAGGACAGCACGTCCGCCATGGTGAAACGGCCGACGTTGCGCATCGGCTCGGCGACGAGCATCAGAGCAACGAGCCAGGCAACGAAGAAGCCCACTGAGTAAAGGAAGCCATCGTAGCCATTGAGCGCGACGGCACCGACGATGCCCAGGAAGGATGCGGCGGACAGGTAGTCACCGGAGATAGCCAGGCCGTTCTGGCGGCCGGAGAAACTACCGCCACCGGTGTAGAAATCAGAAGCTTCCTTCGTGGACTTACCGGCTTTCAGCACCACGTACATGGTGACGACAAGGAACGCCGCGAAGACTGAAATATTGAGAATCGGATTGCCGGCGGAGGATTCCGCTGCGGCCAAGGTCATGGTCTGCATTGTTTAGCCCTCCAGTTCCTGGCGAATGGCCGCTGCCTGCGGCTCGATGTTCTTATTGGCGTAGTTAACGTAGATATACGTGATGATGAAGGTGGTCAGAAACTGGGCTAGCCCGAAGATGAGGCCAACGTTCCAGCCTCCCCCAAGTTCAATAGCCATGAAGTCTGGCGCAAAAACGGCGGCCAGCACGTAGAGGACGTACCACACAAAGAACGCCACAGTCATGGGGAAGGTGAACTTGCGGTATGTGCCGCGCAGCTTGGCAAACTGCGGGCTGTCACGCATCTCGATGAACTCTTGCGGCGTAGGTTCGCGGCGCGAGTTAATCGAAGCAGGTGCGTCAGTCATGTCGCTCTCCTTACAAGGGGTCTTTTCTCCACAAACCGTGGTGAGAGACAAAGGTAGTGTCTTCAATCACGTTTTGCCTTGCACAGTAAGTTACCTAACCCCTCTTGCAAGGTTGTAAATCCTGCCAAGAAAAGTTAATAACACGCACTTTTACTACCCCCTCCCCCTGCATCTACAAGGCATTTTCAGCTCACCGCTAGCACCCCCACAGGAGAATTCAAAGAGGGAATCTAATTTAGCAAACCGAAACTTCGCAGGATCTTTAACAGATCTTCACTCTCCTCTCCTGCCGATCCCCACCTTCCCAGGCACACAACAAAGCCCGCCTTCAGCACCCCACCCTTCTTCCCAAAACATTGAAGGAAAAAGAGCGCGATGCGGAAGACGGGCTCCATCGCTCACGGGCACGTAACGCACCCCGCAGTGTTCAAGCTTTAGGCGCCAGGAAACTCACGCGGGTCCTTGAACATGCGGCCAAAGCCTTCCTTGCCATCAAGCGCGTCGAGTGCCGCGACATCTTCGGCAGTAAGCTCTACCTCCGCGGCAGCGAAGTTTTCCGCCAGGCGCTCGCGGCGGCTGGACTTCGGAATGACCGAAATTCCCTTGTTCAACAGGTATGCCAGGACAGCTTGGCCAGCAGTAATATTGTGTTTCTCAGCTACTGCCTCAACCTCGGGGTTAGTGAGGACAACACCGCGCGCCAGGGGCGACCAGGCTTCCGTCACGATGTCATGCTTGTCATGGAATCGACGCAGCTCCGACTGCGTAAAGCCCGGGTGCAGCTCCACCTGGTTGAGGACCGGCACGATGCCCGTCTCATCGATCAAAGTTTGCAGAGTCTCTTCATAGAAGTTGGCCACGCCAATCGACGCAATCTGACCCATGCCCTGCATGCGGGCAATCTCCTCGAAGGTCTCCACGTACAACCCGCCCTGTGGCCAGGGCCAGTGGATGAGGTAGAGGTCAAGGTAGTCCAGCTGCAGCTTGTCCAGGGACTCGCGGAAAGCCTGGCCCACTTTGTCCTTGCCATGGTGGTCGTGCCAGACCTTGCTGGTAATAAAGAGCTCATCGCGGGTCACGTCGCCGGCCTTCATAGCGGCGTTGAGCGCCTGGCCCAGCTCTTCTTCATTCTCGTAGAGGGTGGCTGTATCGAAGTGGCGGTAGCCTAGGTCGATGGCTTCGCGCACGGAGCGGACAAGCTCCTCCCCGCGCAGCTTGTAGGTTCCGAGACCCAATAGCGGCATCTCGCGGTCATCATTGAACGTAGTTTGTGGGACACTCATGTCCCCCATTGTGCCGCACTGCCGCGCGCTGCGTAGCAGAAAAGGGCGGTACGGCTCCTTCAGCTCCGACGAAAACGCGCGAAACGCCCTCACCAATGTGTGCCGTGCTCTAATGCGCGGCCGGTCAGGGCGTCGTTTAAAGAGATAAAGAGGGGCTGTGCCCCCTTCCTCCTTTAGGCGCGAATGAGATCGATGACGAAGGTCAGTGTGCGGCCAGACAGCGGGTGTGCGCCACCAGCCGGGCCATAGGCCTTCTCCGGCGGGATGACCAACTTACGGCGGCCGCCAACCTTCATGCCAGGGATTCCTTCCTGCCAGCCGGCGATGAGACCGGTCAGCGGGAATTCGATGGACTGGCCACGGCCCCACGAAGAGTCGAACTCCTGGTTCGTCTCGTAGTCAACACCAACGTAGTGGACCTCAACGAAGCCGCCCGGCTGGGCTTCGGCGCCGTCACCCACCACAATGTCTTCGATGACAAGGTCCTGGGGAGCAGGCTCCGTTGCCGGCTCAATTACGGGCTTTTCCATTGGGGATTATCCTCCTTGGATTACTTTCTTCTTTGCTGGCCGCATACACGTAGGCCGAGCCACAACGTCCTCCAGTATAAACGGAGATGTGGGGCTCGGCCCTAGAAATGCAGCGTATGGGCTATACGCTAAGCCGCGGCGGCCTGTAGACGGCCGCCGTAGAGGCTACCGTTTAGCGCTCGCTACGCGGGGTGACCTTGCGCAGGGTCTCGCCGGTGTAGATCTGGCGCGGGCGGTTGATCTTGGTGTTGAGCTCAAGCTGCTCGCGGTACTGAGCAATCCAGCCCGGCAGGCGGCCGATGGCGAAGAGGACGGTGAAGAAATCCGTCGGGAAGCCCATGGCACGGTAGATGAGGCCGGTGTAGAAGTCCACGTTCGGGTAGAGCTTGCGGGAGACGAAGTAGTCGTCGTTCAGCGCAATCTCCTCGAGCTTCATGGCCAGATCCAGCATCGGGTCGCCGCCCAGGTGATCGATAATCTCGTGAGCGGTGTCCTTGACGATTGCCGCGCGCGGGTCGTAGTTCTTGTACACGCGGTGGCCGAAGCCCATGAGGCGAACGCCCTTTTCCTTGTTCTTCACGCGATTCATGAAGTCGGTAGCGTCACCACCGTGGTTGTTCTGGATATCCTCAAGCATCTCCAGAACGGCCTGGTTAGCGCCACCGTGCAGCGGGCCAGACAGCGCGTTGATACCACCGGCGATGGCAACGAACAGGTTGGCCTGCGCGGAGCCGATCATGCGGACGGTAGAGGTGGAGCAGTTCTGCTCGTGGTCAGCGTGGAGGATGAGGAGCTTATCCAGGGCCTTGGCCACAACCGGGTCAACCTCGTAGTCCTCGGTCGGGTAACCAAACATCATGCGCAGGAAGTTCTCGCGTGCGTTGAGCTTGTTATCCGGGTACATATAAGGCTTACCCTGCGATGCGCGGTAAGCATAAGCGGCCAGCATCGGCACCTTAGCCAGCAGACGGACGGTAGCCTTGTCCAGCTGCTCCTCATCCAGCGGGTTGAGCTGGTCCTGGTAGTAAGCGGAGAGAATGTTAAGGGAGGAGGCAAGAACGGCCATCGGGTGCGCATCGCGCGGGAAGATGTTGAAGGCCGCCTTAAAGTCCTCATCCAAGAGGGTGTGGTGGCGAATTTCAGTGTTGAACTTCGACAGCTCGTCCTCGGTCGGCAGGTGGCCCTTAATCAGCAGGTAGGACACCTCGTTAAAGGTGGCGTTCTCAGCCAAATCCGCGATGTCATAACCACGGTGACGGAGAATGCCTTCCTCACCATTAATAAAGGTGATCTTGGACTCGGTGGAACCGGTCGCTGCATAACCCGGGTCGAAGGTCACCAGGCCAGTCTCGTTACGGAGCTTGCCAATGTCGAAGCCGGAGTCACCCTCAGTGGACTGTTTAATGTCCATCTCGTACTCGCCGCCGGGGTACTGCAGTACAACCTTGTTCTTTTCAGAAGCCACGTGTTTTCCTTTCCTCAATGTTCAACGCCGACCACGGCCGGCGCGACAGATCTAAACCTCTTCACACTGTAGCAAAACCTGTGACTCTGCCAACATTGGCAATCCTGGCAAAGTATCTAGTGCGCGAACGAAATTAGGCTACACTGCCCACATGAGCAACTCAGAACTCGTCCTGCCAGCAGATCTCCTCCCTTCCGACGGCCGTTTTGGCTGCGGTCCTTCCAAGGTCCGCCCAGCCCAAATTGAGGCAATCACCGCCGGTGCCGACACCATCATTGGTACCTCGCACCGCAAGCCAGCCGTCAAGAACCTCGTCGGCTCCATTCGCGAGGGGCTCTCTGAGCTATTTTCCCTACCAGAGGGCTATGAAATTGTTCTCTCCCTTGGCGGCGCTACCGCTTTCTGGGACGCAGCAACCTTCGGACTGATCGAGAAAAAATCCGCCCACCTGAGCTTCGGTGAATTCTCCTCTAAATTTGCTAAAGCCGCTGCCGCTGCCCCGTGGCTCGACACCCCGCTCGTCACCGAAGCCGAGGTCGGCACCGCCCCAGATCCGAAGGCAGCAGCCGCCGAAGGCGCAGACATCATCGCGTGGGCCCACAATGAAACCTCCACAGGTGCGATGGTCCCAGTGACCCGCCCCAATCCGGATAACGCAGAGCAGCTTGTTGTCGTCGACGCCACCTCTGGTGCCGGCGGTCTGCCGGTCAACATGGCTGATGCCGATGTCTATTACTTCTCCCCGCAGAAGTGCTTTGCTTCTGACGGCGGTTTGTGGCTGGCAGCAATGTCCCCGGCAGCCCTCGAGCGCATTGAGAAGATCAACTCCTCCGATCGCTTCATCCCGGCCTTCCTCAACCTGCAGACTGCAGTGGACAACTCCCGCAAGAACCAGACCTATAACACCCCGGCTGTAGCCACGCTGCTCATGCTGGAGGAACAGGTCAAGTGGATGAACGCCAACGGCGGCCTCGACGGGATGGTCAAGCGCACCACGGAGAACTCTTCCATCCTCTACAACTGGGCAGAGGCCCGCCCGGAGGCCACCCCCTTCGTGGCCGAGCCTTCTGCGCGTTCCCTGGTGGTCGGCACCATTGACTTCGAAGATTCAGTCGACGCCGCTGCGGTCGCCGCAACGCTGCGCGCCAACGGCATTCTCGACGTCGAGCCCTACCGCAAGCTCGGCCGCAACCAGCTGCGCGTGGGCCTGTTCCCGGCGATTGACTCGGCGGACGTCACCAAGCTCACCAAGGCTATCGATTACGTCCTAGACAACCGCTAAGTTTCACTCCTTTTAGTTACGTCACACAACATGCCCCGCTCTCTTGCCAGAGTTCGGGGCATGTTCTGGGTAAAGTGGACTTCATCACATGTCCGCTACCAGGCTAAGGAGCGCCATCATGCGCGAGATTTTCCTCGCACCCAGCGACTCAACTGACACCTCGCTCGTCCTCCGGGCTGAGGATGGTGAGGAATTCTTCCTCGAAGTCACCGACGAGCTTCGCGAGCTTTTCGCTCCCGCCGACTCCGCCGAATCTGAATCCGAGACCGCGGCGGAAGACTCGGCCGCCCAGGATGAGGGCGACGCCACCACAGCAACCGAAGATTCCACCACCGCGCCTGCACAGGCTGAGCGCTCCACCGGTTTGCGCACCGTCATGCCCGCCTCTGGCGGCTCACCTTCCTCCCCACAGAGCCAGCCCGCACCGCAGGCACAAGAAATCCGCCTACGGCCCAATGAGATTCAGTCCCGCATCCGCGCCGGCGCAACTGCCGCGGAGATCGCCGAGGAACTCGGCGTTCCGGAATCCCGCATCGAGCCTTTCGCGCACCCAGTGCTCTTGGAGCGGGCGCGCATCGCGGACGTCGCCAAGCAGGCACACCCCATCCGCGAAGATGGCCCGGCCAAGCTCACCCTGTGGGAGATTCTGGCCACTGCCTTCGCCGCCCGCGGACACTCGCTGTCGGAGGCCACGTGGGATGCCTACCGCCACCAGGGCGAGCCGTGGATCCTGCGCATCACCTGGAAGACTGGGCTATCCGCCAACGAGGCAGAGTGGACCTTCAAGCAGACCATGTCCTCGCCGGCCACGGTGGAGGCACGCAACTCTGTGGCGGCAGACCTGACGGACCCGGACTTCGTCCAGCCGGTGCGTTCGCTAACCTCCGTGGGCCGCGGCGAGCGCTATGACGAAGCCATCGACGGACGCGACTACGCCGAAGAGCGGGAGGTCAACGAGGACGCGCGCGCTGGTACTCCCGGCGTGACGGAACTGTCTTCCTACACCGGCGGCGACAACGCCGGTAACCGAGAAGACGCCGACGGTTACGCCGAGCCTTCCGTGCTCCCCTCCCCGCACGGCGGAGAGCACCCGGCCGAAACCGCAAGCGCTGAGGACTCAGCTCCCGCTGGCGAGGAGTCCGCACCGCAGTCCGAGGAGAAGGAGACGGGAGTGGACGAGGACTTCCTCCAGAACCCGGATCCGGAACCCAAACCCACCAAGCGCCGCCGTAAGGCCGTCACCCCGCACTGGGAGGATGTGTTGCTCGGCGTCCGCTCCTCTACCAAGCGCCCCCGCAATTAGCGAGTAGCCTGCCGTGGATACCCAAAGCGCCGTTCTCACTCTCTGGTACGTCACCGCCGCCGATCCCGCCGAAGTTCTTCGCGGCGAGCCCAAGGCCGACCGCGGCTTCGGCCGCAAGTTCCTTGCTCAACTCAATCCCTCTCTACCCGTCACGCCCATCGGTCAATTCCCCCTCAACCGTTCCGCCGAGCCCGGCGCGAGCGAGTTCTATGTGGGTGGCTATCCGGGTGTGACCGTCGTGCAGACCATCATCCACGATGATCAGCTGATTCTCTCGCAACTCTCCCGCACCCTGCGCGAGGCCGTGCCCGCCACGGAAATTTACGCTTTTGCTTCCAATGCGGAGACCGGCTACGCCGGGTTTGCGCACTGGACGGGCAGCCGCTTGCGGCGCTCCCTGTGCGGAACGCGCTTTAACCTCTACGAGGATCATGGCCTGCCTGAAACCTTCGAGGCCCCTTTCTGGGCCGGGGAGATGGATGAGCCTGCGGGTGGTATCTCCCTGCCCTTCGAGCCACTCACCATCACCGAGGCGGCCCAGGAATTCTGGCTGGGCATTGAGGTGGGCGAAGACGGGCCGGACGTGGACGTCGTGGGCTACGCCACCGACGGCCGCCCTGAGCCCAAGGTCGATACTCCCCCACCCCGCCGAAGCGTAGCCGAGGTGGCCACTACCTCGGTAGCGAAGCTGGGACTTAACGATTATGACGACTACGAGGAGCACGACCTCGAACCGGAATCCACTGGTGAAGAGATCATCCGTACCGCCAAGCACTTAGGCGGGCTGGTGCGCCGCTATGCGGTGTCGACCTCGCGGAGCCTCTGGGAGCGCTGGCGCTCGTAGAAGGCGATGGCTGCCGACGTCGCCACATTAAGGGAATCCGTGCCCTCCGCCATAGGAATGCGGGCGCGCACGTCGGTAGCGCGCATGGCATGCTCAGTCAGACCCGGCCCCTCCGCACCAACCAGCAGAGCCACCTTGTCTGCGCCTGCTAGGGCATCGGCGATATGCACCGCGTCTGGATGAGGGGTCAGCGACACCAGCCGGAAGCCCTTTTCACGCAGCTGCTCTAGACCCCGCTGCCAGGTGGTAAAACCACCGTCGAAGCGCGCCCAGGGCAAGCGCAGAACGTGCCCCATGGACACACGCACCGAGCGGCGGTAGAGCGGATCCGCCGCACCAGAGCCTAAGAGGATGCCATCGACATCCATGCCTGCAGCGTTGCGGAAGAGCGATCCGATATTTTCGTGGTCGCCTACGCCTTCCATGATGGCCAGGGTGCGCGCGCCCTCAACGACCTCGTCCACGGTCCAGGCTTCCGCGCGGTCGGCTGCGGCAACCAGCCCACGGTGCATATCAAAGCCTGTTACTTCCCCCAGAGTCTGGCGGGTTACTTGGTAAACGGGGATATCGCCAACATCGTGGTGTTCCAGGAACGTATCCAACTTCCCCTCAAAACCAATGATGCAGCGCACCGGGAAGCGAGAGGCGAGCAGGCGCTCCACGCACAGTGGGCCCTCACCAAAGACGAAACCCTCGCCGGACTTATCCGCATGCTTGAGATCGCGGATATCGTCCAGGCGAGGGTCTGTGGGGTCATCAATGACAAAACGCATGGCCCTAGTCTAAGCGCCGGGCCAAGCGTTCATCCCAGGCGGGCTATCCCAACAGCGAGCTAATGGGATCCATAGCGAAGTAGACCACGAAGAGAGCAGCCACGAGCCACATGATCCAATGCACCTTCTTAGCCTTCCCGGCGAAGGTCGCCATCAGTGCATAAGCGATGAAGCCCACGCCAATACCGTTGGCGATGGAGTAGGTGAACGGCATAACCACGATGGTGAGGAAGGCCGGGATGGCCTCCTCCATGCGGTTCCACTCGATGTCCTTGAGCTGGGCTGCCATCATCACACCGACGATAACGAGTACGGGGGCTGCGGCCTCAATGGGCACAATCTCGTAGAGCGGGGTGAGGAACATCGCCAGCAGGAAGATGATGCCGGTGACAACGTTAGCCAGGCCGGTGCGGGCACCGTCACCGATACCAGCCGCTGAGTCCGCGAACACGGTGTTGGAGGACACCGAACCGGCACCACCAGCAACGGCACCAAAGCCTTCCACCACCAGGGCCGTCTTCATCTCCGGAAGGTTGCCCTTCTCGTCCACAAGGTTGGCCTGCTTGCCCAAGCCGTTCATGGTGCCCATGGCATCGAAGAAGTTGGTGAGCAGCAGGGTGAAAATGAGCAAGACGGTGGAGACCACACCCAGCTTGGTGAAGGCGCTAATCGGATCCACCTGGCCCACAATCGACAGGTCCGGCAGACCGCCCAGGGAGCTAGGTACCTCCGGGGTGGCCATGCCCCAGTCCTCGGAACCAGTCAGTGCCTGGATGATCATGGCGATGATGGTGGTAATGACGATACCGATGAACAGTCCGCCACGAACCTGGCGGATGACGAAGAAGCTGCACAGAACCAGGCCCACGACGAAGACGAAGGCCGGCCACGTAGCAATCGAGCCGTTGACTCCCAGGCTCACCGGAACAGTGGTCATTGCAGCATCCGGAACGCGGGTGACGAAGTGGCCGTCCACGAAACCGATGAGCGCGATGAACATGCCGATGCCCACGCCCATCGCGGCCTTCATGGAGGCGGGGATGGCGTCGAAGACCGCCTGGCGGAAACCAGAGATGGCCAGCAGAACAATGATGAGGCCTTCAATGACGACGAGGCCCATGGCCTCGCGCCATTCCAAGCCGTTGAGGGAAACCATGGTCACGGCCACGAAGGTGTTCATGCCCAGGCCCGCGGCCATGGCGAACGGGTAGCGCGCAATCATGCCGAAGGCAATGGTCATAACACCGGCCACCAGCGCGGTAGCGGCAGCAACCTGCGGGATGCCCAGGGTGGTTCCGGCCGAGTCGGCAGAGGTACCCAGGATGAGAGGGTTGAGGAGGATTATGTAGGCCATCGCAAAGAACGAGACCACGCCGGCGCGGACTTCGGTTCCCACGGTGGATCCGCGTTCGGAAATCTTGAAATAGCGATCGATAGCTGCGTTCATCGTGAGAGAGCGCCCCTTCTATCTAGAGAAATGAAGTTTTACCTGCTAAGGGTGCTCCATCGAGGCCCTAAAACGCAAAACCCGCACGCCGCATTGCTGCTGCGCGCGGGAAGGAAACCTCACTCTTTAATAGATAGGTCTCTCATCATCGAAGGGCCTCTCCTGCACCGATCCCTCCTCACGGACGGTAGTACCGGAATGCGCGCCGCACCCGTAGGTGGCGTGCACCACTTTTCCATCCGCGGAGTATTCATTGGCACAGACGCCATAATTAGGCAGCAGCTCGAGATAGAAAGCGCAGGTTTTGCACTGTAGCTGGGCTTGGGATGCCATATCCGAATTCGGCCCGTACTTCTTGCGCCAGCGCTCTTTGGCCTCCGTGAGGCCAACCTGGGAGAGCTTCCCTTCGTCCAGCCTGTCGTCATCGGGAGCGGGCGGCATGAGGTCGCCAGGACCAAGGTCTCCTGGGCGCAGGCGCTCGGAATAAGGAACCCACTCCGGCGCTTGAAGGGCCTGGCCGCCCGGTACAAGCGCGACCTCATTGACGGTCGGGGTGCGCGAGCCTTCCGCGCAGGCAACGACGGCGTGCCATTCCCACCCCGGATAGCCCGGTACATGCGCATCAAAACGATGGGTGGCCACGTTGCGGCCCACTCCGGCAACGCCACGGTGCTTGCCGACGTCCCCCTCACCCACCTCCTCCACAGCTCGGCGCGCCAGGTTGATGGCGGTCGAATCGAGAAGCGGGGAATGCATCTTTTTCTTGCGAGTCACTCTCCCATTATTAATCACGTACCGCGCCATAGTGCACAATGACAGTCATGCCTCTCCTCCACACCGACCGCACCCTCCGCGCGTTTGCTACCGTCCTCTCCGCTGCCACACTGCTCGCACCCTTAACGTCATGCTCTTCTCAAGCCGCACACGAGGATGTTTCTTCGTCTACGGCGGGTGGGACGTCGCCAAGCGCGAGCTCCCCAGAGCACCTCGGCGTCACTGTTCTCGACACCGCACCCCTGCCTCCCGATACCTTCACCCAAGGCTTGGAGGTCGACCCCGCTGGCAACCTTCTGGTAGGCACTGGGCTGAACGGCAAGTCTCGATTGCTGCGCCTCACGCCGGGGACGCACACCCCGTCGGAAGAAACCACACTCGAGAGTTCATTCTTCGGCGAGGGCATCACTCAGACCGACGCCGGCATCTGGCAGCTAACGTGGAAATCCGGTACAGCTTTCCTGCGAGATCCCGAGACCTTCAACGAGCTCGACCGTGCCACCTACGACGGCGAGGGCTGGGGCCTGTGCAACGCGGGTTCCGAGCTCATCATGTCCGACGGCTCCGCCGAGCTGCGCCACCTCGATCCGAAGACCTTCGAGGAGCTCGCCCCACGCACCGAGGTCACCCTCGACGGCTCCCCCGTGGATAACCTCAATGAACTTGAGTGCGTCGAGGGCGCGGTCTATGCCAACGTCTGGATGAGCGAGGATATCCTGCGCATCGACCCGGAATCCGGCGCGGTCACCGCCGTGATCGATACCGCAAACCTCAACCATGTCCCCTCGGCGGATCCCAACGCCGTCCTCAACGGCATTGCCCATATCCCGGGCACAGATGAGTTCTGGATCACCGGCAAGCTATGGGATGAGCTGTACCGGGTGCGCTTCGAGTAGGATTTTCAGCCATGGCTACCGTGAAGCAAACAAGGAAGAAATCGCTGCTGCAGTTTCTGGCGCTCATCATCGCTGTGGCAGTCATCGTCGTGGCGGTGGTGCTGTTCCAGAAGTGGTGGAACGACCGCCCCGGCCCCGAGCCAGCAGACGTCACGATCACGGCCACAGTGGGCGAGGACACCTTAGAGGTCTCTCCCTACATCGTCTGCGAGCCCGGCACGGACTGCGAAGAAGGCGACGTACCTAATCTGACGGTGGGCCCCGATGACACCCTGAAATTGGAGATCCCCGAAGCCATCTCCAACCATGAGTGGTCGGTGCTGTCCATTTACGACGACCCGGCTGCTAATGACAGCACCTCCCACGGTGCCAACGAAACCACGTCTCTGGAAATCCCCGGCTCTGTACCGCCGATTGAAGCCTCCACCGGTGAGCGCCCGAAGTTGATGGTGGTGGAAATCTCCACCCTGATGATTGGCCAGGATGCCAACGGCGAGGAGACCCCGATGCACACGGTATGGTCACTGTCCACCATGACTGATGAAGAGCTCAAGGAGTCTAAGACTACCGACGAGGCCGAAGCACCCGCAGAGGCCCCTGCAGACAAGTAGCCGCAGTGCGGCGCGCTGCCCACCCTCTACGCGCCTCCACGAACGAAAAGTGCCCTAGCTGCCAAAAGTACGTCTGATTATTGAAAAATCAGCACAACTTTCGTCAGCTAGGGCACTTTTCAGTTACGGGCCTAAGGCTTTAGACCCCTTAGCTATCCAAATCCTTGGCAATAGCGCGCAGGATCTCTGCCACCTGGCGGCCAGTCTTGCGCTCTGGATAGCGTCCTTGGCTCAGCACCGGCTGCACCTGGGTCTCAAGCAATGTCATGACGTCGGAGAGCATGCTCGCCAGCTCTTCCGGTTTGCGGGCCGGGGTGCGGCGGCGCGGGGAATCAAGCACCTTCACGCGCAGCGCCTGCGGGCCACGGCGGCCAGCCGCGAAATCGAATTCGATGCGCTGGCCCTGGTACAGCTCATCAACGCCCTTGGGCAGCACATTGCGACCAACATAAACGTCTTCATCACCAGGATTGCTGACAAAGCCGAAGCCCTTGTCTGCGTCATACCACTTCACTTTGCCGATAGGCATGGCTCTTCACTCACTTTCTTTCCGTGTCTCCTCGTCTAAGAGCTTAGGCGCTGCCAGGCAGCAGGCTGATAGGCTCCGCCAGTCTTGGGACGAGGAGGCGCGGCGAAGCGTGATCTGAATTCATGCGCGGCCGCGCGGAGGAATTATCCGTGGAACTTTTAAAGAGATACATTTTAACCCTCACGCTCCCGACAAAGAAACCCACGATAGATATCACCCCAACAATCACACCCGTTACATGTGTGATATAGCTAACATTTCCGCGCCGAGCAGGGGAAATGCTAAGAAATTGACACTTCCGTTACCGTTTTGGGCCATTTAACGTGACTGTTTCGTTATAAACCGCTACTCTCTCCCTCAGGCACTTCGGCTGCCGGCCGTGGAAGTCTCGCCCCAGACACAGTCCGGGCTTCCGCACGGCGGCCATACATGATGTGCATGAACATGAACATCAATTGCAAAACTATATGCCGGACTGGGCATCATCTGGGCGCGAGAAAGCAAGAACAACCTAGAGAAGGAATACTTTAATGGGACGCCACTCCGCTAAGAACAAGTCCATCGCCACCAAGTTTGCCGCCTCCACTGTTGCCGTGGGCGCCGCCGCAGCCATCATGGCACCGAACGCTGCCGCTGCACCGGATTCCGATTGGGACCGCCTCGCACAGTGCGAGTCCGGCGGCAACTGGGCCATCAACACCGGCAACGGTTACCACGGCGGTCTGCAGTTCAACGCTCAGACCTGGCAGGCCTACGGCGGCGGTGAGTTCGCTCCGACCGCTAACCTGGCAACCCGCGAGCAGCAAATCGCTGTTGCTGAGCGCACCCTGGCACAGCAGGGCTGGGGCGCATGGCCGGCCTGCTCCGCCAGCCTGGGCCTGAACTCCGCCCCGACCCCGCGCAACGTGAGCGCTGCCCCGGCACCGGCTGCTACCCAGGTAAAGGAAGAGACCGCACCGCAGGCACCGGCTGAGGCACCGAAGGCAGTCCACGAAGCTGCCGAGGAGCCCACCGACGAGCTGGCTGTTGACGCCCTCTACACCCTCATCGAGGACACCGCTACCCAGTACGGCCTGACCATCCCGGCTTCCTTCACCGAGCAGTACAAGGCCAACCGCCACGACTTCAACGCCTTCTACTCCGCTAACCGCCACGTCATCGACCCGCTGGCACAGGTTCTGGCTGCACGCTAAGCAGCGCGCCGCGCCGTGCAAGCTGAGCACATAAAGGCAAAGCTTTAACTACACAAAAGAGGCTGGATGGGTTTCTCCATCCAGCCTCTTTTAGTTTTGACTAAGCCTTTTCCTCAACGGCAGCGTCTTCCTTAGCGCGCGACCGATCACAGGCCAGCAACACTAGGCCAACAACAATCCACAGCCCTAGCGACCACCACGCATGGCCGAAGCCTTGCCCATCAAAGAAGGACAGCGAGCGGACTAGGTGACCCGTCGCGCCGATGGGCATCCACTGCCCCAGCGTCGACCACCCGGTAGGCAGCAGCCACGGGCCGGTTGCCAGACCCGACAGCGGGTTCGCTAAGAAGATAGTCAGCACGGCACCGATTCCAATACCCGCGGCACCCATCACCCCCGCAAGGCCTGCAGTCACCGCAGACGTCGCAAGGATGCCCGCAGCGATAGCCATCCACTCGGCAGCGAAGCTGCCACCGAGGGTTCCATAAACCGAGTGCAGCATCCACGTAGCAATAAGCGCACCCACCAGCGCGATACCAACGAGCACTCCCATCTTGATCCACTTCTTACCACGGAATGCAAAGGTGGCAATGACAGCGGAAATAATGCCACCAAAAGCTAGCGGAAGGCCAAGCAATGCAATGCCGCTTGCCTGCGGGTCCTCCTTCGTCGTCGGTGCCAGCTCCCGCTTCTCCACGGTCATCCCCTGAGCCTCGAGCTGGCTCGCAAGACCGTCAACCATCGCAACGTAGGGAGCACCATTTCCCGCGGCCGTGAAAGCATTCGCGCCCTGAGGAGAGATAGCGAGGCCGCCAACAGCCTCACGCTGTAGCACCGCGTCTCGCACCTCCGCCTCGCCGTGCTTCACGACGATCTCCGGGGCCTCATCCCCAGCCGCGCTCTCAATCTTCTGCGAGATGCCATCGAGCATGGGCTCCGGTACAGAGACCGCAATCGGCACTCCGGCTGGCCCGGATGCAAAGGTGGGCGCCAAGAATGCCCACAGCATGAGACCGATAACGATGGGGATCCCCACGATGGCAGCTATCGATTTCACAGCAACCGATGGCTGCTTTCTTTCCCGACTTTTCACCGCTGACATTACATAGCCTCCAAACGGAACAGGATGTTTCACTTACAAAGTGGAGCATAGTGTTCCGTTTGATATGATGCAAGCCGTGAGACAAGATGCAGCAGAAAACAAGCAAGCCATCGTCGCAGCAGCCAGGCAGCTGCTCATCACCGAGGGACCGGGCGTATCCATGCGCTCAATCGCCAAGAAAGCTGGCGTGGGCGTCGCCACGGTCTCACGCCACTTCCCCGAGCGGCTCTCCCTCATCGTTGCCATCACCAGAGCGGAGGTAGCGAACATCAAGGAAGAGGTGGACAGCCACCTGCAAGGCTTCGACGAGGACCCCGAAGGCACCTGGCGCGATATCATTCATCGCATCGCCGGCCTTAACTTCGCCGCCGTTGTTCAAGCTGCGGCAGCCGAAATGAACACTGCTGCGTTCTCAGACGATGACGCGCAGAAGATCGCTGCCCATCGCACAGCAGAACTGAAATCGATCTACCAACCGATGATCGAACTCGCGCGGCAAGCAGGCCTCTACCCCGAGTCCCTCACCCCACTCGAACTTCACATCGGCATCGGTCTCATCACCCGCCCGCTGCCCAGAACGCCAGTGAGCACCGACTACCTATCAGGTATACAAGCCCAGCTCATCGATACGCTGCTCGACGGCTTTAAAGCCCAAGCCCGTGCCGACTAGTTCCCGTGCCGACTAGTTGAGGCGCAAGTACATTACAAACACGTATAGCCCCACCGAGGAGAACATTCTCGGAGGGGCTGAAAGCAGGCCAGTCAGGCTCAGCACATTCGCTAAGTGAAGCGCAGATTTCTGCGCGCCAACTTAGCGGTTGATGCGGGTGTACGGGTGTACGTAGTTCAGCTTCTCTGCCGGCATCGGCAGAATCAGATCGTCACCATACGGGCTGGATGCGCCAGCAAACGGTGCAGTGATCTCAGTAATGACGTGCTCGCGGGGGCTGTTCTTCGGCCAAGCCGGGGATACGAAGCCTTTGTTCTCATTCGACATGCTCCTTATTATTCCAAACCCTGCGCCGAAAAGTAACTTAATCACCCAACGAGGGCCCCATCCCTCCCCCGCCTACTAAACTTGATGGCCATCATGACCTCCCCCTCAAACCGCGCCCACGTCACCGAGAGCTACCGCGAATGGCTCAGCCAACTACCCGCTGAAGACTTACGCGCCCTGCTGAGTAACCGCAGCGATGTTCTCTCCCCCGCACCGAAGGACTTCGACGCGCTGGCCTCGCGCCTGACACTTCCGATGCACGTCGCGGATGCCTTGGCGGCAAGCAACGCCGAGCAGCTCGCCGCCTTGGAGGACATCGCACAACGCGGCGGCGAAGTCGACATGGTGGAAGACACCAACCCGGCAATCACGAAACAGCTCAAGGAGCGCGGCCTCGTCTTCGGCAACGCCCCGCAGGTGCGCATCGTCACCGCCGTCATGGGCTCGCTTCCCACCGGCTGGTCGCTGCGCAATCAAGTCGAGTTCGACGCACAAGACATCGAAGCGCTCACTCCAGAAGAGCGCCACATCCTCGACGCTTTGGCCAAGGGCGATGGCGTGGGATACACCACTGACACCGAGCCGGATATCAACTCTGACGACCCCGCCAAGCGCCTGCTGGCCAAAGGTTTCCTGGAGCGCATCAATGCCCACTCGGTACGCCTGCCGCGCGCACTTGCCCGTGCACTGGTTGGGGACGCCACCCCGCCCATTCCCACCGCTCCCTCGGGGCGCGCGGGCACCCCGGAGCCGGATGCCAGGGCTGACGACGCCGGTGCCGCAGCTGGCCTCGAAGCCGTGCGTGGCATGGAAAGGCTCCTCGAGTTGCTCGGCAGTCATCCGGTAACTCTGCTCAAGGATTCTTCGGTCGGCGTTCGCCCACTCAACCAGCTGGCCAAGGATCTCGCTCTGGAAAAGGAGGAGGTCGCGCGGCTCATCTGCTTGGGCCACCACGCTAGGCTTCTCCACCGGGGTGAGCCGGATGGCTTGGAGGGGCATTTCCTCGCACCTACCACCGGCTCCCAGGACTGGCTCGAGGCCGACCTCGGGGAGAAGTGGCGCATTCTTCTCGACGCCTGGCGTACCTCCCCCTGGGCCAGCTGGGCTGAGACCCGGGTGCTCGCGGAGGATAGCCTCGTGCGCCGCCTGCCGCGCTTCCGCGCTTTCGTTCTCGGCGTCTATGCACACTCCGCAGTCGCGCTGAATGACGATGAGTTCTGGGAAGAGTTGCGCTTTCGATCCCCACTCTTTGCCAGCCACACGCGCACGGTGACCATTGAGCAGCTGCGCGCCGAAGCCGAGTGGATCGGCGCGGTGGCACTGGGCAAGGCTACTAACGTGCTGGGTGATTCCGCCGCAGCCACCAGCCTCGTCCCCGATACCGTCAGCGAATTTATCATCCAGCAAGACCTCACCGTCCTCGTTCCCGGCCCCCTTGAACCAGGCACACACCGCACCCTCGCATCCCTGGCGGACCTCGAATCCCCAGGCCTAGCCAGTGTGTACCGCATCAGTGAGGCCACTATTCGCCGCGGCATGGACCAGGGGCTCACCGCGCAGGAAATGATCGACTTTTTGGAAGCGCACTCCCCGACAGGCGTGCCGCAGGCATTGGGGTTTGCCATCGGGGACGTCGCCAAGCGCCATGGCACCCTCCGCAGTGGACCTGCTCTGTCCTATTTGCGCAGTGAGGATCCCGCGCTGCTGGAGCTCGCTGTTGCCTCAGTCCCGGGCCTGCGTCTACTCGCGCCCACCGTGGCGGTATCTCAGCTGCGCGTGGGCGAGCTACTGGAGAAGCTGCGCGCTAAGGGCCTCTCCCCCACTGCGGAGGATGAATCCGGCGCCTCCCTTACCGTCGCACCCGAGCCTTACCTGCTTCCTACGCCTCGTCCGAAAGCCCACAAGCGGGAGCCGGCCTCGGTGGACCAAGCGCTTCAGGCTTTGCAGAAGTCAGCACAGAATCCCAGCGCGCAGAAGGAAGAGGAACCGGATCCCCTCACGCTCGCCCGTGCCGCCGCGCGCTTCCACGCCGATATCGTGATCTCCTATGCCGATAAAAGCGGCGAGCTGCGCACCGTGACTGTGAAGCCACTGTCGGTGGAAGGCGGCTACATTGATGCCCTAGGCGCAGCGGGCAAACCCGTGCGCTTCCCGGTTCACCGCATTTCCTCCGTCCGCTTCGCCGACAGGGATTGATTCCTTCCCTGACGCCCAGAGTAGAAAGGCCCTAGATATGCCCGGACCACTCATCGTCCAATCGGACAAGACCGTCCTCCTCGAGGTGGATCACCCGCAGGCCGACGAGGCTCGCGCAGCGCTCGCACCTTTTGCTGAGCTGGAGCGCGCCCCCGAGCACATCCACACCTATCGCATCACCCCACTGGCGCTGTGGAATGCCCGCGCCGCCGGGCACGATGCCGAGCAAGTCGTGGACGTTCTGGAGAATTACTCCCGCTTCCCGGTGCCGCAGGCGCTGCTGATCGACGTCGCCGAGACCATGTCGCGGTACGGCCGCGTGCGCCTGCTGGCGCATCCGGCCCACGGTCTCATCCTCGAATCGGACGAGCCTGTCATCCTGGAGGAGCTCACGCGCATCAAGAAGGTCAGCGAGCTTCTGGGGCCGCGCATTGATGACAACACCATCGCCGTCCCACCTTCCGCGCGTGGGCGGCTCAAACAAGAGCTGCTCAAAGCCGGCTGGCCCGCCGATGACCGCGCCGGCTACGTCGACGGTGAATCCCACCCCATCGCGCTGAGCACCGAGGAGGTGGACTGGCAGCTTCGCGATTATCAGCAGTATGCCGCCGAATCCTTCTGGTCTGGCGGCTCCGGCATCGTGGTCCTGCCCTGTGGCGCAGGCAAGACCATCGTGGGTGCTGCCGCCATGGCCAAAGCCCAGGCCACCACGCTCATCCTGGTGACCAACACCGTGGCCGGGCGCCAATGGCGCGATGAACTACTGCGCCGCACCAGCCTCACGCCGGAGGAAATTGGTGAATACTCTGGCGAGAAGAAGGAAATCAAGCCGATTACCATCGCCACTTACCAAGTGGTTACCCGCAAGACCAAGGGCGAATACCGCGCGCTCGAACTCTTCGATTCCCGCGACTGGGGCCTTATCATCTACGACGAAGTCCACCTCTTGCCCGCCCCGGTCTTCCGTATGACCTCCGACCTGCAATCGCGCCGCCGCTTGGGGCTGACCGCCACGCTCATCCGCGAGGACGGCCGCGAAGGCGATGTCTTTTCGCTCATCGGGCCCAAGCGTTATGACGCGCCGTGGAAGGAGCTGGAATCCGCCGGATATATCGCCACCGCGGACTGCGTCGAGGTGCGCGTGGACATGACGCAGGAGGAGCGCCTGCTCTATGCCACCGCACAAGCGCGGGAGCGCTACCGGATTGCGGCGTCGGCAGGCGCGAAGCTGCGGGCCGTCGACAAGCTGCTGAAGAAGCATGCAGGTCAGCAGGCGCTGATCATCGGCGCCTACGTGGACCAGCTGGAGGAGCTCGGTGAGCACCTCAACGCACCGGTTATCGACGGCAAGACCTCCACCGCCAAACGCGAAAAGCTCTTCCAGCAATTCCGCGAAGGTGACCTGGGCACGCTCGTGGTGTCCAAGGTGGCGAATTTTTCTATCGACCTTCCCGAAGCCGCCCTGGCCATCCAGGTCTCCGGTACCTTTGGCTCCCGCCAGGAAGAGGCGCAGCGCTTGGGCCGCCTGCTGCGCCCGAAGAAGGACGGGCAGGAGGCGACCTTCTACACTCTGGTGGCGCGCGAATCCATCGATGCGGAATATGCCATGCACCGCCAGCGCTTTTTGGCCGAGCAAGGTTATGCCTACCGGCTGGTGGACGAAGTAGACTTGTGAGCTGATGAAGATTTTCAAGTTTGAAGTCAACGAAGACTTTGCCAAGAAGAACAATGAGCTCCTGCGTGATTCCGCGCGCCTGCGCAATTCCGGACTCATCATGGGCCTCTTATTTATCATCGGCGGCATTGCCGTCTACTTCGGCATGGAGGCCGTCTGGCGCATCACGCTAGCGCTGGGCATGGTGCTCTTCGGAATCTTTTGCGCCGTCATCGGCGTCTTGGCCTCAAGCAAGGTCGGCTCGGCTCAGAAACTTTATGATTCCTATCCGCTAGCCCCCGCCGTCGTCGCAGAGGTCAACGAGCGCGACATGGTCCTCATGGCGCTGGTGAATACCAACGTGGACCCGAAGGCTCCGCCGCGCTGGGGCGCCTGCCTGCGCACGGTCACCAATATCCCGGGCATTAAGCGCACCGTAGGAACCAAGGTTCCGGTGGCCGCTGTCTCCGGCCAGCGCAGCAGCGACGACAAGGAACATTGGCAGCAGATCACCCCCATGCCGATTGCCTGGGGCACCCCAGATGCGGAGACCGTGACGATTGCCCGCAAATCCATTCCGGAAGACCAGTGGCAGCGCCTTGAGCGTGCCCGCAAGCGTCTGACCGATATAAAAGCTACGAAATACGATTTGTTGGTGCTGTAAATGACAGTTGAGAGACTACAAGAATTTGGCGAAACCATCTTCGCCACCATGACCGCTCTCGCCGTAGAGAATGACGCGGTGAACCTAGGCCAGGGTTTCCCCGATAGCGATGGCCCGCAGCGCATGCTGGAGATTGCCCAGGAGAACATCGCCGGCGGCAATAACCAATACGCTCCCCTGCGCGGGGATCCGGACCTTGTCAGCGCCATCGCGGAGACCTACTCCGTACCCCAGGACCACGTCGTGGTCACCGCCGGCGCTACCGAAGCGATTACCGCCACGGTGCTCGGCTTAGTAGAACCGGGCCACGAGGTCATTGTCCTTGAGCCCTACTACGATGCCTACGCCGCTGCCATCGCGCTTGCCGACGCCACCCGCATCCCCGTCCCCTTGAAGGAATCCGGCAATAGCTGGGATATCGACGTCGATGCGGTGCGTGCAGCCGTGACCGATAAAACCGCCATGGTCATCATCAACACCCCGCACAACCCGACCGGCTCGGTCTTCTCCCGCGAAGCACTCACCGAGCTCGCCAAGCTCTGCGTGGAAAGGGACCTGCTGGTTCTCGCCGATGAGGTCTATGAAAACCTCACCTTCGGCACCGACCACGTCAGCATCGCCTCCCTGCCGGGGATGGCCGCGCGCACCGTCACCGTGTCATCTGCCGCCAAATCCTTCAACTGCACCGGGTGGAAGACCGGTTGGGCCATTGCGGAGCCTAAGCTTCTCGACGGCGTCATCAAAGCCAAGCAATTCACCACCTTCGTCTCCACCACGCCCTTCCAGCCGGCCGTGGCCCATGCCCTGCGTTATGAACAAGAATGGCTAGACGGCATGGTGGCTGAACTTGCAGAGTGCCGCAGCATCCTAGTGGAAGGTCTCAAGCAGCTGGGATTCCATGTGCATGACACCGGCGGCACTTACTATGTGGTTGCCGAGGTCTCCTCTACCGGTTTAAGCGGCATTGATTTCTGCATGCAGCTGCCCGAAACGAAGGGCGTGGCCGCCATCCCGCTAGCCGCTTTCACGGACAACCCGGAACCGTGGAAGTGCAAGGTGCGCTTTGCTTTCTGCAAGCGCCCTGAGGTCATCCGGGAGGCCGTGCGACGCCTAACGGACGAAAGATAGACCTGCGGCACAGAGCTTTGTGCTCAGAGTTGACCATTAATCGCCCCGAGCACACGAACGCAATCCTTCACTTAACCCGCCAGCAGTCCAATCCCAACATTAACGGCAGCATGTAGAATTGAGCACTCAATGATGCTGCCCGAACGATATCTCACCGCGCCAAGTATCCAGCCACTGAGGAACTGAACGGGAAGTATCGGCCACAGATGCACATCAACACTCAATAGCACGAGGTGAGGCACGAGAAAAAGAGCGGCCTGAAGAGTGTTCCCACCCCATAGTCCCCAGCGTCGAAGAAACAAGCCGCCGAGGAATCCTCGGAAGAAAATCTCCTCGCCTACGGCTCTAAGAATCGCGGCACCACTTACCCCTTGGACGAGAACGACACCTGGGAGGGTAAGACTAGCTGTCGGCACGAGACGGATACCAAGGTAACCAATTCCTAGCAGCACAGGGAACAAAACGAGGCTTAACCCTGCCGCTTGCCAGCTTCCCCATCGCAACCCCACATGTGCCCGGGCACGGGACACCCCAAGTGACTTTCGCGGGGAAAAAAATATAGAGCACTGAGGGCCAGAGGAATAAAAGAAATTCAATCATATTTCTTTTCCTTTACCGTGAATGGGCGAAACGACGTTGCCATAAAGTTCTCCCGACTTCAATTGTAGGATTCGCATGCGAGGACGACGGCCCAACAGCGGTGGGGTAAGTCATACCGCTCTGGGCGCTAAGAGCTAAGAGCCGACTTCGGCGCTAGCACGGCTATTGGTTGGTAGTGAGGCGGAAACCGTGAAAAGGGACCGTTGAAGCGGTGGTGCTTCAACGGTCCCTTTTTGTTGTATTGAGTTGTTTGTTTTGTTTGGTG